>JBHIBR010000011.1:0-13785 GCA_046759145.1 Nitrospinota bacterium
TCCCGGGCCGGGGGGGGGGTGGACGCGGCCCCCCCCACCCGCGCGCCCCGGGGGGAGGGGCGTCTTCTCCGGCGCTATCGGGCGCGGGCGGACGGCCTCTACGAGTCGCTCCCCCCGGGGGAGCGAGGGGGGGCCTTCGAGAAGCTCCACGCCGCCTTCTTCGAGGAGCTGGGCTTTTCCTCGCTCCTGCAGCGAGGGGTGGAGGAGTTCCCGGCCCTCTCCGAGCGCCTGGAGGGCCTCTTCGTCTTTCCCGCCGCCCACGAGCGCGAAGAAGGGGTGGAGCTCGGCCGGGAGGCGCCTCGCCTGGGGCTCCGCCTGCGGGCCGAGCGCTTCGCCGAGCCGGATGGCCTCGCCCGTTTCCTGCGGAGAGCCCTCACGCGGGCCTCTCTCCTGCTGGACGAGCCCTTCGGCTACCGCCCGGAGGAGGTCCCCGGGCGGAGGGGCCCGCGCGCCCCGGGCGAGCGCTGTCCCCTTTGCGAGTTCCCCACACACGCCTGGTCCTACCCGAGCGGCGGGGCGCAGGCGGAGGTGGTCGCGGCCATCCGGGAGGACTTTCCCCACTGGGCGCCCGAGGATGGCCTCTGTTCCCGCTGCCTCGAAGGCTACCGGCTCCGCGTGGCCTGGGGGGCGAAACGCAGTTTGGCCCCGAATTGACCGCTCCGGAGGAGATTTTGGGTCGCTTCGGCCCTTGGAGTGGCCGTTTTGTGCTAGGATGGCTTCAACCAAGGAACCAAATGGGAAATCTCGGAGATTCGGTTAACTGGAAAGCCAAGCTAAGGAATGGGGGGGATGAGAAGTGGAGCTGACGAGGAGGAAGTTTTTAGGGATTGCAGCGGCAGGAGCTGGGCTGGTCTTTGCTGAGAATGTCTTTGCCTTCCGGACGCTCAGGCCTGCCCTCGAGGTCGGAAATCCGTTGGAAACCTATCCCGTTAGGAATTGGGAGGAGATCTATCGGGATCAGTATCGGTTCGATAGGACCTTCACTTACGTCTGCTCCCCAAATGACACCCACGCCTGCCGGGTGCGGGCCTTCGTGAGGAACGGCGTGGTGATGCGCGTCGAGCAGAACTACGACAGCCAAAGGATCAAGGACCTCTATGGCAACCAGTCCACCCACCATTGGAACCCCAGGATGTGCCTGAAAGGCTATACCTTCCACCGAAGAGTCTATGGCCCTTACCGACTGAGATACCCCATGATCCGCAAGGGCTGGAAGCGGTGGGCCGATGATGGCTTTCCCTCGTTAAGCGGGAATCCTGGGCTTCGGACGAAATACAAGTTCGACAGCCGGGGGGCAGATGAGTTTGTACGGGCCTCCTGGGATGAGGTCAGCACCTACCTGGCCAATGCTCTCATCACCATCGCCAGAACTTATAGCAGTGAGGAGGGCAGGCGTCGTCTTCTGATGGACGGGTATCCCCCCGAGATGCTGGAGCACTGGGGGGGTGCGGGAACCCGGACGATGAAGTTCCGTGGGGGGATGGGGCTGCTGGGAGTCATCGGCAAATACGGGCTTTACCGCTTCTCAAACATGATGGCTCTTGTCGACGCCCATGTGCGTGGGGTGGGCCCGGAAAAAGCGTTGGCCGGCCGGAACTGGTCCAACTACACCTGGCATGGCGACCAGGCCCCGGGACATCCCTTCGTCCACGGTCTCCAGACCTCTGACATTGACCTCAATGACTATCGGAATTCCAAGTTCACCGTCCATGTGGGCAAAAACATGATCGAGAACAAGATGCCGGAGGCCCACTGGTTCGTTGAGATGATGGAACGGGGTGGTCGCATCGCGGTCATCGCGCCCGAGTATAACCCGCCGGCCACCAAGTCAGACTACTGGATCCCCGTGCGCCCCGGTCTTTCAGACATCTCCATATTTTTATACGTAGCGAAAGCCCTGATGGATAAAGGCTGGGTGGATTACGACTTCGTCAAGAGGTTTACCGACTTCCCCCTCCTCGTCCGCATCGACACTTTAAAGAGGCTTAGGGCCCACGAGGTCTTCCCCGACTACAAGCCCGGCCTCCCCAAGGACGGCCCCTCTTTCGCCATCCAGGGGCTGAAGGAGGACCAGTACAAGAGTGTGGGGGACTTCGTGGTTTTTGACAAAAAGACGGGTTCCGTTAAAGCCGTCACCCGGGATGATGTGGGGGAGGGGCTCACGGTCAAAGGGATCGACCCCGAGCTGGGGTGGAAGGGCAAGGTAAAACTGGTGGACGGCTCCCAGGTGGAGGTCTTGACCCTCTGGGAGATGTACAAAGTCCACCTGCGGGACTACGGCCTAGGGACGGTTTCCGAGATCACGGGCGCCCCCAAGAAGCTTCTGGAGCGGCTGGCCGGGGATTTCGGCAGGAGGTTCTGGGACCCCGACTTTATGGGGAAGCCCCGCGAAGCCTACCCCATCTCCGTCCATTACGGGGAGGGAATCAACCACTACTTCCACGCTACGCTACACAACCGCGCTACCTATCTACCCCTGATGCTGGTTGGGAGCATCGGTGTCCCCGGCTCCGGCTCCCACACGTGGGCCGGTAATTACAAGGCAGCGAATTTCCAGGGCTCCAGGTGGAGCGGCCCCGGCTTCAAGGGTTGGGTAGCAGAAGATCCCTTCAACCCTAACCTGGACCCGGCAGCCGATGCGAAGGAGATCCGGGTAAGGCCCCACGCCAGGGGGGAGGAGGTAGGCTACTGGGCACACGGAGAAAGGCCCCTGATCGTCCCTACCCCCAAATACGGCCGAAAGGTGTTCACTGGCAAGACCCACATGCCCACGCCAAGCAAGGTGGTATGGTACACCAATGTGAACCTTATCAACAACGCCAAGTGGGCCTACCACCTTATCAAGAATACCAACCCCAAGATCGACATGATCGTCACCCAGGATATCGAGATGACGGGGAGCGCCGAGTATTCCGATGTGATCCTGCCCGCCAACTCCTGGATGGAGTTCGAGACACTTGAGATTACCTCCTCCTGCTCCAACCCCTTCCTCCAGTTGTGGAAGGGAGGGATCAAGCCCCTGTACGACAGCCGTGATGATACGCTAATCATGGCTACCGTCGCCGAGAAACTCGCAGAGTTGGCAGGCGACAAACGCTATAGGGACTACTGGAAATTCGCCCTGGAGAAGAAGACGGAGGTCTACATCCAGCGCTTGCTGGGCGGCAGCACCACTGGCCGAGGCTATGAAGTGGGCGACATCCTGGCCGGTAAATACGGAGAACCTGGCAGCAGTTTGATGCTCTTCAGGACCTATCCTCGGATACCCTTCTGGGAGCAGGTCCACGAGAGCGTCCCCTTCTACACAGACACGGGGAGGCTTCACGCCTACTGCGACATTCCAGAGGCCATCGAGTACGGTGAGAATTTTGTTGTCCACCGGGAGGGGCCCGAGGCTACCCCCTATCTTCCCAATGTCATCGTGAGCACCAACCCCTTCGTCAGGCCCGACAACTACGGCTTCACCCCGGAGATGCTTCGGCGGGGGAACGGATTAGACTGGGAGTCAAGGCATGTGGCCAACAACAAGCTCCCCTGGTCCAAGGTGAAGGAAACCAGAAATCCATTGTGGGAGAAGGGCTTCCGGTTCTTATGCGCTACCCCTAAGAGTCGCCACACCGTCCACTCCCAGTGGACTGTTACCGACTGGAACTGGATCTGGAGCCAGAATTTCGGGGACCCCTACCGCATGGATAAGAGGCAACCTGGCGTGAATGACTGGCAGATCCATATGAACCCCCAGGCCGCTAAGGACCTGGGCATTAACGACGGGGACTACGTCTATGTAGACGCCGACCCGGCCAATCGCCCCTACATAGGCGCCAACCCTGCGGACCCCTTCTACAAGGTCTCCCGTCTGATGCTCCGGGTCAAATACAATCCCTCCTATCCTTACCACTTCACGATGATGAAGCACGCCTCCTTTATCTCCACCGAGCGGACGGTTAAGGCGCATGAGGAGAGGCCCGATGGCAGGGCCCTCTCCCCCACGGGCTACCAGGCCAGCTTCCGCTACGGCTCCCAGCAGAGTCTCACCATTTCCTGGCTGATGCCGATGCACCAGACCGATTCCCTCTTCCATAAGAAGAAGGTGGAGATGGCTTTTACTTTCGGCTTCGAGTCGGATAACCACGCTATCAACTCGACCCCCAAGGAGACGCTGATCAGGATCGCCAAAGCCGAGGACGGTGGCTTGGGCGGAAAGGGCCTCTGGAAGCCGGCCAGAACGGGGTTCAGCCCGGACAACGAAAGCGACTTCATGGAGCTATACCTTCAGGGAAAATTAGTAAAAACATAAAGGGGTGAGATGGTGAAGAAAGAGTTTGATGCCCATGACCCCATGGAGCTGGTAGGGGTGGCACTCCCTGGAGGGGATCTCGAGCGGATGGCGGAGTGCTTCGTGGAGGAGTACATCCGGGCCGGCTGGGACGATGAAAGTCTACTTCGCCTCTTCCGAGATCCCTTTTACCGGGCCACCCATAGGGTCTACCAAGAGAAGGGCGAAATGTATGTCCGCCGCCTCATTGCCACGCTGAGGCGGAGATGGGGGTATTGGAAGGACGAGGACATATCCCGCCGGCTTGGTCAGGACGAGCTTAAGAAACGGCGTCTTGAGGAGGCGAAGAGCGATGGCAAACTGGCATGAGGTTTACAACTGGCAGCTCGGAAGGAAGATGGCCTATCCCTATGAGGAGGCCCATCCCAGGTGGCAGTTCGCTTTCGTGTTCAACACCAACCGCTGCATCGCATGCCAGACCTGCACCATGGCCTGTAAGTCCACCTGGACCTTCTCCAAGGGCCAGGAGTTCATGTGGTGGAACAACGTAGAGACGAAGCCGTATGGGGGCTACCCTCAGTTCTGGGATGTGAAGACCCTCAGGCTTTTGGAAGAGGCCAACGCCGGTGGACAGGTCTGGGATACTGCGCAGAAGGATGGGGGCAGGCGCCCCTACGGCACCTTCGATGGGATCACCATCTTTGAGGCGGCCATCAAACGCTACGGTCCTGAAGGGCATCAACGAGCTGTCGGTTATATCCCTACCGACGAGGAGTGGCGCTTTCCCAATATTTATGAAGACACGGCCACAGGCCACGAAGGAGCCCTCGGCAAGTGGGGCGATTCGGCAGAGCTGCCCGAGCACAGAACCTGGTTTTTCTACCTCCAGCGGATCTGCAACCACTGCACTTACCCGGCCTGCCTCGCTGCATGCCCCAGAAAGGCCATTTATAAAAGGCCCGAGGATGGGATCGTTTTGATCGACCAGAAGCGCTGCCGGGGCTATGGAA
Organism: Nitrospinota bacterium; assembly: GCA_046759145.1. Taxonomy (GTDB): domain Bacteria; phylum UBA8248; class UBA8248; order UBA8248; family JBHIBR01; genus JBHIBR01. The sequence goes on from JBHIBR010000011.1 coordinate 5,287, forward strand.
AATGTGTCGAGGCCTGTCCTTACAAGAAGCCAATGTTCAGGGGGACAACAAGAATTACGGAGAAATGCATCGCCTGCTATCCCAGGATCGAGGGGAAAGACCCGCATATTACCCCCGATGGGGCCCCCATCGAGACCCGCTGTATGACCGCCTGCGTGGGGAAGATTCGGCTGCAGGGCTTGGTCAGGATCGACGAAAAGACCGGCGACTGGGCGGAGGATCGCTATAACCCGCTCTATTTCCTGGTCAAGGTGGAAAAAGTAGGCCTTCCCTTGTATCCACAGTTCGGAACCGAGGCGAATGGCTACTACATCCCTCCGAGGTGGGTGCCGCGCCCATACTTAAGACAGATGTTCGGCCCCGGGGTGGATGAGGCCATTGAAAGGTACACGGCCCCCTCCAGGGAGCTTCTGGCCGTTATGCAGCTTTTCCGGGCCCAGCAGAAGATCATCTACCGGTATGAGATTAAGAAAGGACCGAAGATCTTCGAGAGAACCGTCAACGGGAAGAAGTGGGAGATGTACAACGACACGGTCATCGGCTTCGACAAGAACGGCAAGGAGGTTGTAAGTCTTACCGTCGAGGAGCCAAAACACGTCAGGCCCGATAAGCACTATAACTCTATTTAGGGGAGAGGACGATGAATCTGGAAGAGGCCTCCAGGCGCGCGCTGGCCAGGAGCCGTGTTTATAGCTTCCTCTCTCCTCTTTTTTTATACCCAGATGAGGAGATCTTCTCTGACCTAAACTGGGAGGGGGCAAAGGAAGCCCTAGCCCTCCTCGGAAACCCCGACGGCCTCAAAGAGGCCATCGAATCCCTAGGGGGCTGTCTGAAGGACCCCGTGGATCTTGAACGGGAATACGTAAGGGTCTTCGGCCACACGATCTCGACGGAGTGCCCGCCCTATGAGACCCAGTACGGGAGTGCCCACGTCTTTCAGCAGGCCCAGAACTTAGCCGACATTGCCGGCTTTTATCGGGCTTTCGGTCTGGAGGTCTCAGACCAGGTTAAGGAGCGACTCGACCATGTCGCCATCGAGCTGGAGTTCATGGCGGTTTTGGCTTACAAGCAGGCTTACGCTTTGGCCTCTGGTTCGGAGGATAAAGCCGAGGTCTGCCGGGAGGCCCAGAAGAAGTTCTTGAACGATCACCTGGGCCCGTGGGTACCGCTTCTCACCAAGCGTCTTGAGGCGAAAGATGGCTTTTACCAAAGGCTTGCCCTGCTGACGGAGATGTTTCTGGCTTTCGAGGTCGAAGCGTTCGGGGTAAAGCCCTTATTAGTAGAGAGCTTGACACCGACCCCCTTGGAGCCGGATGGGAGTTGCTTCTCCTGCGGGGTCGAGGATCATAGTTTACCAACGGAGGGATCGTCATGGGGAGAATCTGTGGAGGGATAGCGATCGCCTTGTTTCCGCTCTTCGTCGGGGCCTCGGTTCAGGGTGCTGCCCCCCCCAAGTTGACGCCTGAGCTTCTGAAGCAGGGAAAGGCCCTTTACAATAAACAATGTGCTATCTGTCATGGAGCGGAAGGAAGGGGGGATGGCCCAGCTGCCGATTTCCTCTTCCCCAAGCCTCGAAACCTCACGACGGGGCTCTTTAAAATCCGCTCCACTCCAAGTGGTTCTCCCCCGACCGACCAGGACCTCTTCCGAACAATCACCAATGGGATACCGGGTTCCCTCATGCCCAATTTCTCCTTCTTTTCCGAGACGGAGCGATGGGCACTCGTGGCCTTTGTCAAGAAGCTTGGCGAAATTGAGGAAGAAGAACCGGAGAGGGTCATCCAGGCCCCGCCAGAGCCTCCCACAACCTCTCAGACCTTGGCACGGGGCAAAGAGCTTTACAGAAAGATGAAGTGTTGGGAGTGCCACGGCCTTGAGGGAAGGGGGGATGGCCCTACGGCGGATCAACTGTTCGATGACTGGGGCTTCCCTATTCCGCCTAACGACTTTACCCGTGGCATCTACAAAGGGGGCGGCAAGCCTTCCGATATCTACCTCCGATTTACGACCGGGATGACCGGAACCCCCATGCCCTCCTACGAAGATCTGCTGAACGAAGCCGAGCGCTGGGCCTTAGTTCATTACGTCAAGTCACTGGCAGGCCCAAAGGTGGCTGTGCAGCCGACGACCGAGAGGATTGTGGCGAAGAGGGTCTCAGGCCCCGTCCCAAAGGATGCTTTGGACCCCTTGTGGAGTAGGGTCCCCGAGACGACGATCCCCCTTATGCATCTCTGGCAGAGACGGAAGGCGGCTGATGCGATCTCAGTAAGGGCCGTCCACGACGGAAGGGAGATTGCCTTTTTGCTCGAGTGGGAGGACTGGGAGGTCAACTCGAGGTTTCTCCGCCACCAGGACTTTGCCGATTCAGCAGCCATCATGTTCTCACTCTCCCCGGATCTGCCCCTTTCCGAGCAGCCTCATTTTGCTATGGGGGAGAAAGGGAGGCCTGTCAACATCTGGTACTGGCGGCTCGACAGACAAATGGACCTCGCCGGCTTCCGGGACATCGAAACGGCCTATCCAAACATGGTCTCCGACGATTATCAGTTGGAGGCGGGCAGGTATCTGAAGGACGTCGAGAAGCCGAGCCATCTCCCCATCACATCGGCCCCCGCACATGACCCGGTCTTCATCACCGGCTGGGGTGCGGGCAACCCCCTCTCGATCCCCATGAGGCGTTCGGCCGTAGAGGACACCAACGCGGAGGGGTTTGGAACTCTCACCACTCAGCCCCAGAAGGATCAGGACGTGAAGGGCCAGGGTCTTTACGTGGCAGGGAGATGGAGGGTTGTCTTCTTTAGAGAGCTTCGCTCAAAGGGGCCGTTCGATGTGCAGCTTAAAAACGGGGGTCAGTTCCCCGTCGCCTTTGCTGTCTGGGATGGCTCCAAGGGGGACCGGGATGGCCAGAAGTCGGTGAGCACCTGGTACACCCTGCAGCTCGCCCCTTGAGGGAGGGAGCCGCCCTAACCTCTGTGGTAGAAGTCGCGGATGGCACGGACGACGCAGCGCTGGGCCTCCTCGGGGAGCTCGGCATAGAGAGGAAGCGCCAGCACCTCGCGGCTCGCCCGTTCGCTCTCGGGGAAATCCCCCGGGAAGTAGCTCAGGGAGGCCAGGCAGGGCTGGAGGTGAAGGGGGAGGGGGTAGTAGACGCCGGTCTGGATGCCCCGGGCGGCGAGGGGCTCCCGGAGGGCGTCCCGGCGCTGGGCGCGGATGACGTAGAGGTGGAAGACGTGTCGCCCGGCGCTGAGCGCAGGGGGCCGGACCTCGCGGCCCGCCAGCCCCTCTTCCTCGAGGAGCTCCCCGTAGCGGCGGGCCCGCTCGATCCGGGACGCGATCCAATCATCCAGATGGCGCAGCTTGACCCTGAGGATGGCCGCCTGGAGGGCGTCGAGCCGAAAGTTCCCGCCCACCTCCTGGTGGGTGTAGGGCTCCCCCGCCCCGTGGTCGCGGAGGCGCCTGAGCCGCTCGGCGAGGGGAGCCTCCCGCACCAGCACCATCCCGCCCTCGCCCCACCCGCCCAGATTCTTCGTGGGGTAGAAGGATAAACACCCGGCATCCCCCACCGACCCCGCCCGTCCCCCCTCCCCCTCCGCTCCGGTGGCCTGGGCGGCGTCCTCGATGAGGAAGAGCCCGTGCGCGCGCGCCAGCTCCGAGAGCGGCCCCAGCGCGGCGCACTGGCCAAAGAGGTGGACGGGAAGGAGTGCGCGGGTCTTTGGGCCCACTGCGCGTGCCGCTTTCTCCGGGTCCAGGTTAAAGGTCCCGGGCTCGATGTCCGCAAAAACGGGCCTGGCACCGACGCGGAGGATAGCCTCCGCTGTCGCGAAGAAGCTGAAGGCGGGCGTCACCACCTCATGGCCCGGGCCCACCCCGAGCGCCTGGAGGGAAAGGAGGAGGGCATCCGTGCCCGAGGAGACCCCCACCCCGTGCCGGGCGCCGCAGTAGCGGGCCACCTCCTGCTCCAGCCCTTCGACCTCGGGGCCCAGGATGAATTGCTGGCTCGTGAGCACCCGCTGGAGCGCTTCCGAGAGTTCGCCTTCAAGCGCCCGGTATTGCTCGGTGAGGTCGAGAAGGGGGACGCGCATCTCTCTCCCGCTGGCGAAGGTGCTTCGCGCAGCCTCTCAACCCGGGATTATCCGCCAATCCCGGCGTTCCCGCCAGCGATGGCCTCTGGGAGGGCTGGCCGCCCCTCCCCGAGGAGTCAATGCTTGCGCCAAGGGCGATTGCCCGGAGGGGTTCGCGGGCCTCACAATGGACCCCAGGACAGCTTCGGGAGGCGGCCGAAGGTGGCGGGAGCCAGCGTCCTCATCGGGACCTCGGGCTGGAGCTATCTCTCGGGAGAGGGGAAGTGGTGGGGCATTTTCTACCCCCGAGGTGCCGACGAGCTGGAGTTCTACGCCCGCTTCTTCGACACGGCCGAGGTCAACTCCACCTTCTACCGTCCCGCAACCCCCCAGATGGCGCGCAGCTGGGTGCGGAGGACTCCTCCGGGTTTCCGCTTCTCCGTCAAACTCTGGCAGAAGTTCACCCACCCCAGGATGTTCGAAGAGGCAACGGGGGAGAGGGCCATTGTGGAACAGAAGGATTTCCAGCTCTTCAAGAAGGGCCTGGACCCCCTGGCCGAGGAGGGGAGGCTGGGCTCCCTCCTCATCCAGTTTCCCCCGAGCTTCCGCGCGATGGGGGCGAGCCTTGAAGGGCTGGAGCGCCACCTGGTCCAGTTCCGGGAGTACCCCCTGGCCGTCGAGCTCAGGCATCGGAGTTGGGGCGAGGTCAAAGAGAGGCTCAAGGAGATTTTCTGCTCTTTGAACGTATCCTGGGTCTACATCGACGAGCCGAAATTCAGCTCCTCCATCGAGCAAACGCTGGAGCCAACGGGCGATACCCTCTACGTGCGCTTTCACGGCAGGAACCGGGCGAAATGGTGGCAACACCAGGAGGCATGGGAGCGCTACGACTACTTTTACTCCGAGCAGGAACTCCTGCCCTTCGCGGAGGCTTTCCGGAAGCTCCTGAAGGAAGGACACGTCCGGCGCATCTGCGCCTACTTCAACAACCACGCCCGCGCGCAGGCCGTCGCCAACGCCCTGATGCTCAAGGGGCAGATGGGCCTGCCGCTGGAGGGTGACCTCCCGGAGGCTTTCTTGGAGGCCTACCCGGGGGTGAAGGCGCTGACAGAGGGGAGCGAGCCCTCAGGGCCTCGAGATCGCGGCCGGCGGGGAAAGGGACAGATCTCCCTGTTCTGAGGAGGTCTTCCTCGTAGAATTTCGGGTGTAGCCCCGCCTCCCGCCGCGCCCGCCCCCGGTGAAGAACGTAACGTTTTCCCCCAGGTTCATGTTTTCCTCCCCTTCCTCTGGCTAGTGTTCACTCCGTGTCCTTAGGGAGTTGCCGGGGACGGGGACGACCCTTCCGATTCAGCGATTGCCCCGCCGGATGCTAGGTGGGCATGGCGGAGAGCCCCATGACGGGCACCGGCTCGCGCCAGATGAGCGGCGCGCCCGTCGCGGCCCGCACCTGCTCCAGCGTCACATCCGGCGCCAGCTCCCGCAGCTCCAGTCCCTCGGGCGTCACCGCCACCAGCGCGAGGTCCGTGACGATCAGGTCCACCACGCCGGCGCCGGTCAGCGGCAAGGTGCAACGCTCGAGGATCTTCGGCTCGCCCCGCTTGGTGGTATGGGTCATGGTGACGATGACCTGCCTCGCCCCCGCCACGAGGTCCATGGCGCCGCCCATGCCGGCCGCCATCTGGCCCGGGATCATCCAGTTGGCCAGGTCCCCGTTGGCGGCCACCTGCATGGCTCCCAGGATGGCCACATCCACGTGCCCGCCGCGGATCATGGCGAAGGATTCATCGCTGCCGAAGAAGGCCGCCCCGGAGAGCAGAGAGACCGTCTCCTTGCCGGCGTTGATGAGATCCGCGTCCTCCTCTCCCTCGAAGGGGTAGGGCCCGTAGCCCAGGATGCCGTTCTCGGACTGCAGGGTGACGCCCCTGTCCGGCGGCAGGTAGTTGCTGATCAGGGTGGGCAGGCCGAGGCCCAGGTTGACGTAGGCGCCGTCGGGGATCAGCAGGGCGGCGCGGTAGGCGATCTGTTCGCGCGCAAGCGCCATGGAGCACCTCACGGGGCGGGGCGGGGCCGCGTCGTACGGATCTCGATGAAGCGTTCGAACTCGGCGCCGCGGAACATGCGCTGGACGAAGATGCCGGGCGTGTGGATGCAGTCGGGGTCCAAGGCGCCCGCCGGCACGATCTCCTCCACCTCGGCGATGGTCACCCGCCCGGCCGTGGCCATGGCGGGGTTGAAATTGCGCGCGCTCATCCGGTAGACGAGGTTGCCCGCCGCGTCCCCCCGCCAGGCGCGCACGAGGGCGAAATCGGCCGTGATGGGCCGCTCGAGCAGATAGGTGCGGCCATCGATCTCCCGCACCTCCTTGCCCTCGGCGACCACCGTGCCCACGCCGACCGGCGTGTAGAAGCCCCCGACGCCCGCTCCCCCGGCCCGGATGCGCTCCGCCAGCGTCCCCTGAGGGATGAGCTCGAGCTCGACCTCGCCGCGGAAGTACTGCTCTTCGATGAACTTGCACCCCGTCCGGCTGCCGATGAACTTTCGGATGCGGCGCGCCTTGGCCAGCGTGGCGAGGCCCCTCTCGCCCGCGCCGCACGAGTTGGAGATGAGCGTCAGGTGCTTTACGCCCTTGTCCAGGAGGGCCCGGATCAGGTTTTCGGGGATTCCGGCGAGGCCGAAGCCCCCGCTGAGAATCACCGCGCCGTCCTGGACATCGCGGATGGCATCAAAAGCGGAATCGAGGATTTGGACCATATTCTCCACTGATGCATGAGACGAGGCTGTGACCCCCCTCGCCGCTCGCTCCCATGGGGCGTTGGCCCCCGCGCGAGCCACCTCCTCCCTCCGGCGGTGCCCTCGACCGACATTATCGGCCGATTCAGCCGAGCGCAACCCTTGGCGTGGAAATTGGCTCCCGGAGGTAGTACCTTCCCAGCATGACGATGATCCGGTGAGAGAGCGGCTCGGGCAGGAAGGGCCGGGGCTTGCGAATCCCATTCGGTTCAACCGAACCGCCCCCTTTTGGAGGCAATCTCAATGCCCGAGCCTTTCCTCACCACCGCGATCGGGAGCCTCCCCAAACCGACTTGGCTCTTCGCCAAGACGGCCCTGGACGCCAAGGGGGCGGATCATCACGGGGGCGGCGCGGCCTGGCTCTTCGAGGGTGAGAGGCTGCGCGAGGCGCAGGACGATGCGGTCCGCCTCGCCATACGCGACCAGGAGCGCGCCGGGGTCGACATCATCAGCGACGGCGAGCAGCGGCGGAAGTCCTACCTCACCCACATCACAATGCGCCTCGAGGGCTTTGACTACGAAACGCCGGCCGAGAAGTGGATTCGGGACCGTCGCCGCCTCGCCCAAGTGGGCCGCTGCACGGGGCCGGTCCGCCGCCGAGGTCCCATCCTGGAGGAGGACCTGCGCTTCCTTATGGCCGAGGCCCGCTCCCGGGTGAAGGTCACGCTGCCGGGGCCCATGACGGTTGCCGACTCCACTTTCGACGCCTACTACGGCGACGAGAGGCTCTTCGCCCTCGCGGTGGCCGCCGCCCTCAACGAGGAGGCGCGGGCCCTCGACGCCCTCGGCCCCGCCGTGATCCAATTCGATGAGCCGGCTTTCAGCCGCTACCCCGAGAGAGTGGCCGGGTGGGGCATCGAGGCCCTCGACCGCTGCCTGGAGGGGCTTCGCGCCCAGACGGCGGTGCACGTCTGCTACAGCTACCCCATGCCCGGCGTTCCGCGGCCCATCAAGCCGAGCTACCCGGCCATCCTCAGGGAGCTGGAGCGCTCGAAGGTGGACCAGCTCGCCCTGGAGTTCGAGGCCCCCAAGCTCGACCCCTCGCTCCTGCGCCTTTGCCCCTCGAAGACGGTGCTCTTCGGCTGTGTGGACAACGGCAAGGAGGAGGTCGAATCGCCCGAGCACATCGCCTCGAGGCTCCTGGCCGCCGCCGCGCACCACCCGCCCGAGAAGCTTCAGGCCGCGCCCGACTGCGGTCTCCTGCCCCTGAGCCGCGGCGCCGCCCGCGCCAAGCTCGCCGCCATGGTCGAGGGAGCCCGCCTGGCCCGCGAGCGGGTGGGGGGATGACGGCGCGCCGTCGAGGAGCGGGGGAGGGCGGTGGCCCAGGGGCTTGACCGCCCCGGAAGCTGATGGCAACTTTGTTATGCCCCATCGAGGCGCGTGGGGAGAGGGATTCGAAACCGGCCAGATGGTATGTGCCGCAGGAGGCCTGTGGGCCGGCCCCCGGGAGCGGCCACCGGCGGGCAGGGCCTGGGCTGGCCAGTGATTCCGGAGGGGCGGCATGGGCGAGCGGGGGGCCTTCTGGGAGGAGCGGGTCGAGACCCTGAGTCGGGATGAGCTCGCCGCCCTCCAGCTCGACCGTCTGCGCCGCCAGGTGGACCGACTGTACCGAGGCTCGGAGTTTTACCGGGAGAAACTGCGGGCCGCC
>JBHIBR010000012.1:0-13777 GCA_046759145.1 Nitrospinota bacterium
AAGGCCTGAAGGGTCTGGACCCCGTCCTTCCCCGGCAGCCATACGTCCAGGAGCACCAGGTCGGGCGGCTCGGCTTCCAAGAGGTCGATGGCCTGCTCGCCGTCCGAGACGGTGGTGACCCGGTAGCCCTCGTCGGCCAGGATGTCCTGGAGGGATTCCAGGATGCTCTGCTCATCATCCACGACGAGGATGTGCCCCTTAGGCAACGGCCACCTCCAGAGCTTGCGAAAAATTCAAAGCCCCCGCTCTGACCACGGGCCCTTCTGGCCCCTTCTGCCGACGCTTCGGCAATACCAGCGACCACCTCGGCAATGGCGGAGAGAGGCGCAGCCTCCTCCCGGGTGAGCCCCTCACTCGCCCCGCCGAGGGCGGGCCTAGAGGGCTATCCCGAAGAGGGTGCCACAAGGGCTCGCAAGAGGCTAGAGGGCGAGGGCCGCCGCGCACCGCCCCCCCTCTTCCTCGCCCAGCCGAGAGTATAGCTGAGCCGGAAGCTCCTCTCCAGCGCCGTCAACCGGCGAAGCGCAATGAGGACCCGCCCTCCGCACCCCGGCAAGGATTGAAAGTGAGGGGAGCATCCGCGCCCGATGGCCTCAGCGGGCGAGGCCGATGAGACCCACCCCGACGGCCAGGAGGGCCGATGCGCACAGGCGCGAGAGGGCGTGGCCCTCCTTCAGGACCAGCACCCCGAGCGCGGCGCCGAACACGATGCTCACGTGTCGGGCGGCCACCACGTAGCTCACCGGGTCCGTCCGCATGGCGGCTAACGCCAGGCCGTAGCCGCCGAGCCACATGAGCCCCACCGCCGCCACCCGCGGGGCGCGCTCCCGCCATTCGCGGCGCAGCGCCTCCCGCCAGCCGCCCAGGGCCAGCGGCGCCATGGCGAGAGCGCTCAAAAGGAACATGAAATAGATGTAAAGGAAGGGGTGCACGAGGCTCACCCCCACTTTGTCCACGAGGGAGTAGGCGGCCGTCGTGAGCCCCGTGAGGAGCGCCCAGCGGCTCGCCGGCCCCCCCGCCTGCCGGAGGGCCTCCAGCCAACGGGCGAGAGAGAAGCCGGGCGCGTGCAACAGGAAGGCGCCTCCCACTACCAGCAGGATGCCCAGGGCCCCCTGTCCGCTTGGCCGCTCGCCCAGCACCAGCACAGCCCCGACGGCCACGAGCAGGGGGCTCGTCCCCCGCGCTAGGGGATAGACGAGGGAGAGCTCTCCCAGGGAATACGCCCGGCCGAGGCTGAGGAAGTAGGCCGCGTGGAGCAGGCCCGTGGCGACCACGTAGGGCCAGCCCGCCCACTGGAAGGGGAGCCGAGGCGCCGCCCACAGAAGGACGGGCAGGTAGAGTAGGAGCGAAGCCAGGAGCGCGAGCCAGAAGAATGCCCGCTTGTCGTCGGCCGATTTCGCCAGCAGGTTCCAGATGGCGTGGACGAGGGCGGAGGCCAGCACCAGGGTGAGGCCTTGAGCGCTCAAGAAGCCCACTCCTCGAGCTTCGCCCCCCCTCTCAGTACTTCCCACGGGACCGCTGCCAGAGCAGCCAGCACGCCGAGGGAGCAGCAGTAGGGCGGGATATGCGTGCCGCGAGGCGCGCCGCACCTCACCGACGCTACCCGGCAAGAACGGGATATCGGGGGCATCGGGGCCAGAGCGGAACTCCGTGGCCCCTCAGCCAACCGCCACCCCCCTTCGCGGACGGGGGGCGGGGAGGCCCCGGCTGCGCAGCGGCAGGTTGAGGACGAAGACCGTCCCCCGCGGCTGGTTGTCCTCGACCTGGATGGTCCCCTCGTGGTCGGCGACGATCCGCTGCACGATGGCCAGACCGAGCCCCGTCCCCCGCGTCTTGGTGGAGAAATAGGGGAGGAAGAGCCGCGGGCGCAGCTCGGCGGGGACACCCTTGCCCTCGTCCGCGACGGCGATCCGCACGCGCTGGGTGGCCTCCTCGAGCCGGGTGGACACAGTCACCCTCCCCCGCCCCTCCACGGCGTCGACGGCGTTGTCGATGAGGTTGATGAAGGCGCGTTTGAGCTGCTCCTCGTCCGCCTCCAGCTGGAAGGGCCGGAGCTCGAAGTCGGTCGTGAAGCTCACCCCGCGGTGGGAGTTCCGGTAGAGGGCCAGCGTCTCCCGGAGGGTGGCGTGCAAGTCGCAGGGGCGGGGGCGAGGCGCGGGCATGCGGGCGAAGCGGGAGAACTCGTTCACCAGCTCGCGCAGCCCCTCCACCTGCTTGACGATGGTCTCGGTGCAGGTCTCGAACACGCCCGCGAAGTCGGGCGCGCCCTCGCGGAACTTCTTCCGCAGGCGCTGGGTGGAGAGCTGGATGGGGGTGAGGGGGTTCTTGATCTCGTGGGCGATCCCCTGGGCCACCTCGCGCCAGGCGGCCACCTTCTGGGCGCGGATGAGCTCGGTGAGGTCCTCGAACACCACCACCAGCCCCAGGTTGTGGGCGGAGCCGTCGCGGAGCATGGCCACGCTGGCGAGGAGGGTGAGGACCCTTCCGCCCACCGCGAGCTGGAGCTGCTGGGTGGCCGCCTCCACCTCTTCCTCCCCCATGCGCTTGATGAGGGCGCGGATGGGGTCGAGCTGGTCCGCCGCGAACACGGAGAGGTAGCTGCGCCCCAGCGCCTGGGCGCGGTCCACCTCGAGCATCCGGGCCGCGGCCCGGTTCAGGGTGCTGATCCGGCCCCGCCGGTCGATGGAGATGACCCCCGTGGCGATGTTCTCCAGCACGGTCTCCATGTAGCGCCGCCGCTCCTCCAGCTCATAGTTGGTCCGCTGGAGTCCCCGGTGGGCCTCCTCCACCTCCCGGACGCTGTGCGCAAGGTCGGCCGTCATCTGGTTGAAGGCATCCACCAGGATGCCCACCTCGTCGTTGGCCCGCACCTCCACCCGGTGGTCCAGATTCCCCTCCGCCACCGCCCGGGTCCCCTCGGCCAGCTTCTCGATGGGCACGGTGATGCCCCGGGCCAGGTAGAAGCCGAACCAGACGGCCGAGAAGAGGATGAGGAGGGCGACCAGGAGGAAGGTGATGATGTAACTCGCCTTGATGGGGTTCTTGGAGAACTCCAGCTGCTTGTAGTTCATGAATGTACTGGAGATGTTCCGCAGCTTCGCCGCCAGCCCCTCGGGGGCGTAGCGGGTGAGCACCACCACCCCCCGGGGCGGGGCCCCCCGGCCGTCCCCGGGGATGGGGACGAGGGCATGGATGGCGTCCGCGGCGCCCAGGGTCTCCACCTGGGTGGTCTTCTCGCCCCCCATGGCCCGGTCGATCAGCTCGGGGTAGGGCCAGAGAAAGAACCCGCGGGGGAGCTGGGGGCCCCGGTAGGAGGCGAGCTCCTTTTTCTTCGCGTCGAACACCCAGAGGCCCTCCAGCAGGAACAGCCGCCCGTCCTCCTGGAGCTGGGCCGCGAGCACCTTGGCCCGCTCGGGACGGAGGAGGCCCTCTTGGGCGATGCGGCGGGCGATGCCCTCCCCGTGGGTCAAGAGCGCCCGCTCGGTGGAGCGGTAGTAGGTCTGGGCCACCTCCAGGGATCCCCGCAGGGACTTCTCCACCCGCACGCTGAACCAGGTGTCCACGCTCTTGTTAATGAGGCCGCTTGCCACCAGGAAGAGGAGCAGCGTGGGCAGGAGGGAGAAACCCACGAAGGCCGCCACGAGCTTCACCTGGAAGCGGGGGGCGAGCTTCTTCCCCTTGTGTTCGAAGTAGAGTTTGACGAGGTTGCGGAAGATCAAGAGGGCCAACAACATCAGGAGGATGATGTTGAGGTTCACCAGGGCGAAGACCACCACGTTGTTCAGGATGGGGATGGCGGGGTCGGTCTCCTTGAAGTAGAGCCAGGCCGTGGTGGCCAGTACGGCGGCGAAGGCGAGCCCGAGGATGAGATGGCGGACCTGGCGCCGGCGGGTTTCCTCCAGGGTGGGGGCAGGGGCGCTCACCGGAGCTTGGGCCTCAGAGGTCCCCGGGCGTGAAAGGCTCGCTCGCCGCCCAAGGCGTCTCCCAGGAGAGGAAGAAGAGCAAGTAATTGAGGGGGAAAGCGAAGTGGGGGGAGTTGATGTCGGCCTTCATCCTCACGTAGTATTGCCCCCCATCCAGAAGTTGGCCGCGAAGAGCGATGGCTTCCCCGTTCAGCTCGGCCATCCAGTCCCGCATCTCTTCCGCATCCTTGGTCACCTTGACGTAGCGCTCGCCCTGGTCGCTGGCGCTCGTGAAGGTGTATTCCTTCTTCAGCGCGTCGAACTTCACACTGTGGAACACCCGCTTTTGTGAAACTCTCTCATCATACCAGAAGCGCCGCGCGCGCAGAAGCGCGATGGTGTATTCGAAGGTGGCGGGGACCCCGCTCTGGATGGCCTCCAGAAGGTCCTTCGAGAAGGCCCCCTCCAGGGTGGCGAACAGGAGGACCTGCGTGTCCATCCCGATGACCACCAGGTCGGTGAGGCGGGGGCTCTGGCCGCGGGCCGCCCGCACGGGGGCGAGGGAGAGAACGAGGGCGACCGCGAGGGCGGCGAGCGCCCCTCGAGCCGGGATCGCGGCCCACGGGCGAGCCAGCGCAGGTGGGAGGAGGGACGCCAGGGCAAGGGAACCCCGCCCGTCAGCCCCCCTCCCGCGACCCTCAGGGTTCTTCCCCATCGGCCAGCGCCTTCAGGCGGTAGAGCAAACCCAGCGCCTCACGGGGGCTCAAGGAGTCGGGGTCGATGGCTCGAAGCTCCTCCGCCAGCGGGGAGGACGGAGGGATGAAGAGCCCCAGTTGCTCCCCCCTCGGGGGGGCGCCGGCAGCGGCCCGCGAAGCCGGGTTGGGCACCCTCTCCTCCATCTGGGCCAGGATCTCCCGCGCGCGGACGACCACCGGCGATGGGAGTCCGGCCAGGCAGGCCACCTGGATGCCGTAGCTGCGGTCCGCGCTGCCCGGCACCACCTTCCGCAAGAACACCACCTCATCCTTCCACTCCCGGACGGCCACCGTCAGGTTCTGGACCCGGGGGAGGCGGCGGGCGAGCTCGGCGAGCTCGTGGTAGTGGGTGGCGAAGAGGGTCTTCGCCCGGTGGGCGGGTTGGTCGTGGAGCCATTCCACCACCGCCCACGCGATGCTCACCCCGTCGTAAGTGCTGGTGCCCCGCCCCACCTCGTCCAGCACCACGAGGCTGCGAGGGGTGGCCTCCCGGAGGATGAGGGCCGCCTCCATCATCTCCACCATGAAGGTGCTCTGGCCCTCCGCCAGCCGGTCGAGGGCGCCCACCCGGGTGAAGATGCGGTCCACAAGCCCGATCTCCGCCTCCCGGGCCGGGACGAAGCTCCCCATCTGGGCCATCAAGACGATGAGAGCGTTCTGCCGAAGGTAGGTGGACTTCCCCGCCATGTTGGGGCCCGTGACCAGGAGGATCTGGCGGTTCTCCCCCTCCATATCCAGGTCGTTGGGCACAAAAGCCTCCGCCCCCTCCCGGGCGTCCAGGATGGGGTGGCGCCCCTCCACGATGCGGATGGAGTCCCCCTCCACCACCCGGGGCCGGGCGTAGCGGTGACGCTCGGCGCACTCCGCCAGCGAGGCGAGAACGTCCAGGAGGGCGACGCGACGCGACGCCCGGCTCACCCGCTCCGCCTCCTTCGCCACGCGCTCGCGCAACTCGCAGAAGAGCTCATACTCCAGCTCCCGCGCCCGCTCTTCAGCGGTGAGGACCTCCTCTTCGAGGCGCTTGAGTTCCTCCGTCACGTAGCGCTCGGCGTTGGCCAGGGTCTGCCGCCGCACATAGTCGAGGGGGGCGCGCTCGGAAAAGCGCCGGGGCAGCTCGATGTAGTAGCCGAACACCTTGTTGAACCCCACCCGGAGGGAGGGGATGCCCGTGCGCTCGCGCTCACGGGCTTCGAGGTCGCGCAGCCATCGTTTTCCCCCCCGGCTCGCGCGCCGCAGGCGGTCGAGCTCGGGGTGGTAACCATCGCGCAAGATGCCGCCCTCGCGCAGCCCCTGGGGAGGTGCCTCTACCAGGGCGCCGGCGAGGAGGGCGCCCATCTCCTCCAGGGAGTCCCACTCCTCTCGCAACTCCCGCAGGAGGGGCGCCTCGAGGCCCTCGAGCGCCCGCTCCACCTCGGGCAGGGCGCACAGCGAGGACTCGAGCCCCTTGAGGTCACGGGCATGGGCCGCGAGGAGCCCCACCCGGCCGAGGATGCGCTCGAGGTCATGGACTCTCTCCAGACTCTCCCGGAGCGAGGAGAGGGGCTCCCTCTTATCCAGGAGCTCGCCCACCGCCTCGTGGCGGCGCACGATGGGCGCGCGGCGCACCAGGGGGTTGAGCACCCACCGCTTGAGGAGCCGCGCCCCCATGGCCGTGCGCGTCCGGTCCAGGAGGTGGAGGAGGGAACCTCGCCGTGCCCCCTCCGGGCCCGCCCGGACGAGCTCCAGGTTCCGCTGGGTGGCGGCGTCAAGCGCCATGGTGTCCTGGCTGCGATAGAGCTCGACCCCCTGGAGGTGGGGGAGGCTCCCCGGCTGGTAGGTCTGGAGGTAGAGGAGGATGGCCGCGGCCGCCACCCCGGCCCGGGGCCACTTTTCGAGCTCTTCGGCGAGGCCCGAAGCGCCCGGGAACTGGGCGCAGAGGTGTGCGGCGGCCTCGGCCGGGGGGAACGCCTCCGCCTCGCCCTCCCCCAAGGCCGCCCCCAGCTCGATGAGGCGCCTCCGCACGGGGGCGGGCAACCTCTCCCCCTCGGGCCAGAGCGCCTCCTTGGGTTCGATGCGGGCGAGCTCATCCGCCACAAGCGCCCAGGCCCGCTCCCCCGCGAACTCGGTCGCCCGGAACTCGCCCGTCGAGAGGTCCGCCCACGCGAGCCCCACCCTCTCCCCCTCAGACGCAAGGGCGGCCAGGTAATGGCCCGCCTTGCTGTCGAGGAGCTCAGGCTGGGTCGCGGTCCCTGGGGTCACCACCCGGACCACCTCGCGCCGGACGAGCCCCTCGGCCTTGCGGGGGTCTTCGACCTGCTCACAGATGGCTACCTTGTGTCCGGCCTCCAGGAGCTTCGCCACGTAGCTATCGCCCGCCTGGAGCGGCACCCCGCACATGGGGATGGGCCCCCCCGAGTCGGTCTGGCGGGAGGTGAGGGCGATCTGGAGGAGGCGGCTCGCGAGCCGAGCGTCCTCGTAAAACATCTCGTAGAAATCGCCCATCTGGAAGAAGAGGATGGCGTCGGGGTAGCGCTCCTTGAACTCGAGATACTGCCGCATGGCGGGGGTGGCGCTACGCATGGGGTGGGAACCTCTAGCCGGAAGCTTCCTCCCGCCCCGGGGGGGGAGTGGGTTGTGCTTCGGAGGGCGGCGCGCCCGGGGATGGATTGGGGGAGGGGCTGGGGGCCAGCATCTGCTCCAGGGAGCGCTCCTTGAGCCCCTTGAGCTCAGCCTCGAGGGCGCGCAGACGACCCTCCCGCTCCCGGATCCCGCGCAGCGCCTTGACCTTCTCCCACAGGCCCAGGGCCCAGGCACAGAAAAAGCCGAGGCTGAAGGCGGCCACCAGGGCGAAGAACAGCGGCAGCTCCAGCTGGCCGACCCTCCAGTGGGAGAGCTTGACCCTCGCCATGTTCTGCACGCCGAAGCTCACCACAACCAGGCTGAGGACCAGCCCGACGATGAGCCGCAGGCTACCCATGGGTCCCTTCTCGCAGGAGGGGTGCCAGCTGGGCGTAGGCCTCTTCCAGGTGCTGGGGCATCACCCGGGTCTCCGCCAGGAGGGGCATGAAATTGGTGTCCCCCCGCCAGCGGGGCACGACGTGGAGGTGAAGGTGATCCGCCACCCCGGTCCCCGCCTCCGAGCCCAGGTTGACCCCCAGGTTGAACCCCTGGGCCCGGATGGCCCGCCGGAGGGTCGCCACTGCCCTCTGGCTCAACTGGAACAGCTCAGCCCCCTCCTCCGCCTCCAGGGCTTCGAGGTCCGCCACGTGCCGGTAGGGGACCACCATCAGGTGCCCGTGGGCATAGGGATAGCGGTTGAGCAGCAGGTAAGTCTTCTCCCCTCGGAGGAGGATCAGGTTCCTCTCGTCCTCCCCCTCCGCGGGCAGGCGGCAGAGAAGGCAACCATCTTCTCGATGGGCGCTCTGGATGAATTCCATCCGCCAGGGAGCCCAGAGCCGCTTCATCCTCCCTCCCCCTCCCGCAGCGCGCGAGCCAGAGTCCGCTCTTTTCGCCGCATGCGCCGGGCCTCCTCGGGGCACCGGTGGTCGTAGCCCGCGAGGTGGAGGATGCCGTGAACGAGGAGCCGCTCGACCACCTCCCCGAGGCTCTCCCCTCCCTCTGCGGCCTGGCGGCGAGCCTCCCCCAGGTTGAGCACCACATCTCCCAGGAGGGCCGGCACCCTCGGCCCCCCCGGCCCCTCGCCCTGGGGGAACGAGAGGACGTCCGTCGGCGCCTCCACCCCCCGCCAGCGAGCGTTCAGGCGCTCCATCTCCCGGTCGCCCACCAGCGCGATGCTCAGCTCCCTATCCGCTAAGCGTAGCCTCTGGAGAATGCTCGAGGCCTTCTTTCCGAGGCGCCGGCCGCCGATCCTCCCGGGGTTTGAGCGGCTTCGCAGGAGCACCGTCATCGCTCGCCTTTCTCTCCGTCTCGGGGGCCGGGTACTCCACCCGATGGTGGTAGATGCCGGTGAGGATGTGGACGAAGCTCCGGGCGATGAGCTTGAGGTGTCGCAGGGTGAGCTCGCAGTGGTCCAGCTGGCCGTCCGCGAAGGTGGTGTTGATGACCCGATCCACCATGTGCTGGATGCGCTGGTGGGTGGGCTCGGGGAGTGCGCGGGCCGCCGCTTCCACCTGGTCGGCGAGCATGAGGATGGCCGCCTCACGGGTCTGGGGTTTGGGGCCCGGGTATCGGTAGTCCTCTTCCTTGACCTCTTCGGGGTTCCCCCCGTCGCGGTTTTTGGCCCTCTCGTAGAAGTAGCGGATGAGGCTCGTGCCGTGGTGCTGGGGGATGAGGTCCACGATCTCCCAGGGCAGCTTGCTCTCCCGGGCCAGCTCGATGCCGTCCTTCACGTGGGAGACGAGGATGAGGGTGCTCATGCTGGGGTTGAGGCGGTCGTGTCGGTTGATGGCGTCCTGCTGGTTCTCGACGAAGTACTCGGGCTTCAGCATCTTGCCGATGTCGTGGTAGTAGGCGCCCACGCGCGCCAGCAGCGGATTGGCGCCGATGGCCTCGGCGGCCTCCTCCGCCAGGTTGCCCGTGATGATGCTGTGGTGGTAGGTCCCCGGGGCCCGGACGACCAGCCGCCGCAGGAGGGGGTGGTTCAGGTCGGCCAGCTCGAGCAGCTTCATGTCCGTCGTCACCTTGAAGAGGATCTCCAGCACGGGCAAGAGCGCCAGGGCCACGAGGGAGGTGGTGATGCCGCCCGCGAGGGCCAGGGGGATGTCTAGGGCGTCCCTCCACAGGGCGAAGAGGCCCCCCATGAGCCCTGAGCCCACGGTGATGGCAAAGCCCACCACACCCACCCAGAGACCCGCCGCCACGATGCCCGAGCGCTGGCGATACTGCTTCCAGCGCAGCGCCGCCACCAGCCCGCCCCCCAGCGCCACCAGGGCGTAGCTCCAATCCTCGCCCAGCATCAGGCCCACGAGCGCCCCGGTGAGGACCGCCAGGGTGACGGCCGCCGTCCGGCCGAGGAGGATGGCCGCCAGCATGGGAGAGGCGGCAAACGGAATGGCGTAGAGGTAGCTCTGGAGCGGGATCTGGGGGAAACCCTGGTTGAGCGAGTGGGCCACTGCGATGGATACTTTGATGAGCCCCACCTGGACGGCGATCAGCAGGCAGAAGAGAGCGAGCAGCTTCATCTCGCCCAAGAGGGGGGCGCCATAAATATGGAGGCAAAAGGCCGTCAGGGCGACCAGCAGGAGGGCAATGAGGGCTGCACCCGCCAGGTTCTCCGCGACGTGCTTCTTGCGCCGGAGGCCCAGGAGGCTTTTGAGCTTGCCCAGGTGCTCCTCACTCACGCGCGCGCCCTCGCGGACGATCATCTCCCCCTTCTTGACCTGGTAGTAAACGGGCTTGGTGCTCTCCGCCACCTGCTTCTTGAGGAGGTCGGTCGCCTTGCGGTTGAAGGTCAGGGTAGGCTGGACCAGCCGGACCGCCAGGCTCACCACGTGCGGGCGGTCTCGGGGGGAGGCCTGCAGATCCACCTCCTGGGCCAACTGCCCCAGGAAGCGCTCCGCCTCCCTGTGGTCGAGCACCTTGTCCAGGTCGTCGAGCTTCACCTCCTTTCCGCTCTTCACCTCCCGGACGCTGATCCCCTTCGCCCGGTGGGCGTTCAGGAGCTTCTTGTCCGTCACCACCCCCCGAAGCAGAAGGGGTCGGAGGAGGGTCTTGAGGTCTTCCTGGATCCAGGGGGCGTAATCCCGCTCCGCCAGGAAGCGCTGAAGCCCTTGGTCGGGCTCGATGCCGAGGGCCCGGTTGAAGGCGGCCTCCTTCGCCTGGAACTCCTTGGTTTCCTTGAAGCGCTGCCGTAACCCAGCCTCAGAGGCAGGAGCCCCCTCGCCGCTGGCTCGGGCACGGAGTTCCTTCATCCCCTCCCGGAAAGCCTCCTGCATGCGGCCGAAGGCGGCCTCCAGCCGCGCCTCCAGGTCCGCCAGGGCCCGCGTGTCGAGGTCATAGAGGAAAGGGGTCTTCTCCACGGCCTCCTGGCGCTTCTTGGCGGTGGAGGCCACCTCCTCCACGAGGAAGTCCTGGGGGGCCTTGATGTCGCGGGGGGCAATGTCGCCGAGCGCAAACTGCCGCTCCGCCCAGGGCAGGCCCGCCGAGAGGAGGAGGGTCAGGTAGAGGGTCAAGCCTCCCCCCAGCAGGAGCTGCCAGGTCGTCAGGGGGAACGCGGGCAGCCAGCCCCGCAGGGCCCACCGCTTGTTGCCCCCATTCTTGGCCCTGGTCACGTGCCCCTTTCGCACAGTAGCCCCCCTTCCCACTCGCCCTAGGAGCCTTGGGCCTCGTAGGCGCGGATGACCTCGCGCACGAGGGGGTGGCGGACCACGTCCCTCTCGCTGAAGAAGACAAACCGGATGCCCTGGATGTCGCGGAGGGTGCGCGCGGCGTGGATCAATCCCGAGCGGGTCGGGTCGGGCAGGTCCACCTGGGTGATGTCTCCCGTCACCACGGTTCGGGTCCCGAAACCCAAGCGCGTGAGGAACATCTTCATCTGCTCGGGCGTGGCATTTTGCGCCTCATCCAGGATGACGAAGCTGTCGTTCAGGGTGCGCCCCCGCATGTAGGCGAGGGGGGCGACCTCGATGGCGCCCCGCTCCATGAAACGGCGCGCCTTGTCGTAGTCGAGCATGTCGTAGAGGGCGTCGTAGAGGGGGCGGAGATAGGGGTTCACCTTCTCCAGGAGGTCTCCCGGCAGAAACCCCAGCTTCTCCCCCGCCTCCACCGCCGGCCGCACCAGGAGGATGCGGCTCACCGCCTTGCGGAGGAAGAAGGAGACAGCCATGGCCATCGCCAGGTAGGTCTTGCCCGTGCCCGCGGGGCCGATGCCCACGACGATGTCGTAGTTGTCGATGGCGCGCACGTAGGCCCTCTGGGTGGGGCTCTTCGGCAGGATGTAGCGGCGCTTTCCCGCCACGGTGATGCGCGCCTCCAGCATCTCCCGGATGGATGCCGTCTCTCCCGAGCTGCACAGCCGGGCCAGGGCCACAAGCTCCTCCTGGTCGAATCCGTACCCCTCCCGCAGGCAGCGCTCCAGCTCGTTCAGGAACTCGCGGGCCTGGCGCAGGGCTCCGGGGGCGCCGTGGAGCCGGACTCCGTCTTCCACCACCTCCAGGCGCACCTGGAAGGCCCTCTCGAAAGATTTCAGCGCTTGGTCGTGGACGCCGAACAGCTCGCCGAGGTGTGCCGGGGAGAGGAGGGCGGTTTCGCCTTTTTGCTCCAAGGCCAAAGGGATTGTGCTCCTCAGGGGCTCCCGGGCTGAAGCGGGGATGAACCCTCTGGCGAAACCTCCCTGCCGGCTCCAGGCCTTGCCGGATTTCATTCTAGCAAAAATGGAGGCCCGTCAATACCCTCCCCTCAGCCCTTCCTCGGATGGCGCGCTTCGAGCGCCGCCCGCAGGTGACCCTTCTGGAGGTGGGTGTAGACCTCGGTGGTGGCGATGTCGGCGTGGCCGAGCATGAGCTGGAGCGCCCGCAGGTCCGCCCCGCGAGCCAGCAGGTGGCTTGCGAAGGAGTGGCGCACCATGTGGGGGCCCACGCCGCGGCGGAGGCCCGCCCGGAGGGCGTAGTGGCGCAGCAGCTTCCAGAACCCCTGCCGGGTGAGGGGCTTCCCCCGGGCGCTCACAAAGAGGAACTCCGACCTCTTCCCCCGCAGGAGGGCCTCCCTTGCGCCTTCCAGGTAGTTCCGAAGCCTTGCCAGCGCCGCCTCCCCCACCGGCACCACCCTCTCCCGAGAGCCCTTCCCCAGCGCAAGCAGAAAACCCGCCTCCAGGTGCACCTGATTGAGCCGCAGGCCCACGAGCTCTGAGGCCCGAACGCCCGTTGCGTAGAGCAGCTCGAGAAGCGCCGCGTCCCGCACCCCCCGGGGGGTGCGGGGGTCGGGCTGTGCGATCAGGAGCGCGACCTCCTCCTCCGAGAGCACCCGGGGCAGCCTCCGCCAGGCGGCGGGGGAGCGGAGTTCTGAAGCCATGTCCTCACCCAGGGTGGCTTCCTCCTTCAGGAAGCGGCAGAAGCGACGCACCGCCGCCACCTTCCGGCGCACGCTCGCGGGGGAGAGACCGGAGTCCGCCAGCGCCTTGAGGTGGGAGAGGAGCACAGGCCGCACTAGCTCTCCGGGGGTGCCCACCCCTTCCTTCTCCGCGTGGGCAAGGAAGGCGCCCACGTCGCGGCCGTAGGCGATGAGGGTGTTCTCGGAGAGGCGTTTTTCCACCCTCAAAAATTCGAGAAATCGCTCGAGGGATTCTTTCATAACACCTTAAAGTGCCGCCATTTTCTTCCTTGCCGCCCTCTCCACCTCCCTCAGCTCCGCGCAGCCCAGCGCCCGGCAGACGAGGAGATAGAACCCCCCGCCCAACACCACCCCCGCCCCCAGCACCGCCGCCCGGGCGGGGAGCGCCGCCAAGGGGTCGAAGGCCCAGGCCATGAAGGCCCAGAGAAGGCCCCCCATCAGGAGGGCCGCCACCGCGAGGCGCCAGCTCTCGACGGCCGCCCTCCGCGCCCCCAAGCCCCCCAGCCGCGCCCGAAGCGCCCGGGCGAGGAGGGCGAAGTTGAGGGCCGAGGCCAGGCTCGTGGCAAGGGCCAGGCCGCCGTGCTTGAGAGGTCCCATGAGGAGGAGGTTCAAGACGATGTTCGCCCCCACCGCCCGGTTGGCATAGCGCACCGGGGTCCGGGTGTCCTGGAGGGAGTAGAAGGCCGAGGTCAGGGTCTTGACCCCTCCGAAGAAGACGAGCCCCACCGCATAGTACCGCAGCGCAATGGCGCTCCCGCGGGTGGCCTCGGGGCCGAACTCCCCCCGCCTGAAGAGCACATCCATGATGGGCTCCGCCAGCACCACGAGGCCCACTGTGGCGGGCAGGAGGATGAACAGGGTGAGCCTACCGGCGTGGAGGAGCGTCTCCCGGAAGGCCTCTCGCTCCTCGGCGACGGCCTGGTGGGAGAGGGTCGGAAAGGCCGCCACCGCGATGGCGATGCCGAAGACGCCCAGGGGGAACTGGACGAGGCGATTTCCATAGTAGAGATAGCTCACGCTCCCACCCGACAAGAAGGAGGCGAGGAAGCGGTCCACCACCAGGTTCACCTGGGTCACCGCCATGCCGTAGGCCGCCGGCAGCATCAGGACCAGACAGCGGCGCAGCTCGGGCCTCCC
>JBHIBR010000013.1:0-13216 GCA_046759145.1 Nitrospinota bacterium
CAGGAGGGGTCCCGGGAGAAGGTGTGGAGCCTCCGAGAGGCCCTCTTCCAGAGGCTCAAGGAGGAGCGGGAGAGCCTCCGTCTCGACCTGGATGAGCTCCTCGCCACCGCCCAGCGGAATGAGTCGCTCCTGGCAAAGTTTGGAGAGCTCGAGCACCTTGTCCTATCCGCCGACAGGCTCGACCGGCTGGCCTCGACCCTGGTGAAGGAGCTTGCGAGACGCTTCGATCTGGTCGCAGTCCACCTGGCGCTCCTCCCGCCCTCCAAGGATATCCCCACCCTGGAGGAAGACCCTCACTTCTCTTGGGTGGGCCCCGAAGTGGAATCACAGTTCCCCGAGGGGAGCAGCCGTCCCTTGGTGCGGGATTCTCTCCCCTCTGGGTCCACCTCCTTCTTCCCCCCTTCGCTCGCAGGGCAGGTACGCTCGGAAGCCCTGGTACCCCTCCGGTGGGCGGGCCGATTCCTCGGTGTGCTCTGCCTGGGTAGCGCGGACCCCTCCCATTACCGCCCCGGGCTCTCCACCCATTTGCTGGAGAGGCTTGCAGCGAAAGTAGCCTGGGCCGTGGACCGCGTGCAGGTATTCGAGCAGCTGCGGTACCTGGCCTCCACCGACGAGCTCACGGGCCTCTTCAACCAGCGCCACTTCTACCAGTCCCTTGATGGAGAGTTCAGTCGCGCCCGGCGCTACGGCTATCCCCTGGCCTGCATCGCACTGGACTTGGACGACTTCAAGTCCATCAACGACCAGTGGGGACACCTGGCGGGGGACCAGGTCCTGCGGGAGGTGTCGGAGCTCATTCGGGCCAACATGCGCAAGGCGGACTTGGCCTTCCGTTACGGGGGAGAGGAATTCATCCTCCTTCTCCCGCACGCGGACGCGCCCCACGCCTTCCAGGCGGCCAGCAAGCTCTGGCAGCGAATTTCCTCAAAAGGGATCGCGCTGGAGGGCGGGCGGGTGAAGCTCTCGGCGAGCCTGGGGGTCGCCAGCTTGCCCTCTCCTGAGATCGAGGCAGCAGCCGACCTCTTCAAGGCAGCCGACCTCGCCCTGTTGCAGGCAAAGCGCGAGGGCAAAAACCGGGTAGCCCTCTTCGAAGGCAGCGGGGCCGACTAGAAAATTCGCCCGCCGGGGCTCGGGAGGGACGGGGAGGAGCCCCGGATTTCTCCTTCCGTTTCCCCCCCTCCCCAGCCGCTCCGTCCCCCTCAGCGGACCGCCAGCTTCTCCCTCACTCGCAGCAGATCGGTCACCGCCTGGACGTGGGCGAGACGTTCGAGGCCCCGTACGCGCTCGATGAGCTTCCCCCGGGTTCCTTCCTCCAGGACGGGCCGTGTGAGGTCGCGGAAGCGGGCCTCCAGCTCTTCCCAGGTGAGGGGGTTCCGCTTGTCCCCCTTGGGGTGGGCCACCTCGCCGGAGAACGTCCCGCGGCGGGTGCGGATGCTCACGCGGGCTGACCACTGGTCGGGGAAATGGGCCTCGAGCTCTTCATCGCCCACGCAGCGCACCTTCGGGATCACCTGGGCATAGGCGTGCGCCCGGAGAAAGTCGTCGCTGTACTCCTCGAGGCCGGCCCGCCGCCGCAGGATGGCCACCGCCACGGCGTAGGGGAGGCTGAACTGGGCATCCACAACGTTCTTGGGGTCTCGCTTGGCCTCAAGGGGTTCGCTCACGATGTCCAGCCCGGTCTTGGGAACACGGACCTCAACCCCTTCCACCTCCTCGGGCTGGATGTCGTGAAGGGTGCAGAGCTGGGCGGTACAGTCCACCGAGGCGTGGTTGTAGCGGCAGCAAGCGTGCGGCTTGATGGCCGTCTCCTGGATCTCCCAGCACTCGCCCAGCCCCCGGGTGAGCCTCTCGGGGTAGCTCTCGTCGCTGTATCCGTGCAGGAAACCGGACGTCCCCCCCAGGATGTCGGCGGGGCCCGTGTAGCCCTCCTGGGCCAGATAGGCCGCCAGGATGCCCGAGTGGGCCGCCCAGCCCGGGTGGAAGCGCTTCGTCCAGGCCCCGTTGTCCAGGTACTGCATGGAACCCGCCGCCTGGCTGCCAGCGATGCCGAAGGCGTTCAGGGTGGCCTCCAGGCTTAGCCCCAGCACCTTGCTCGCCACCACCGCCGCCCCAAAAGTCCCGCAGGTGGCGGTGGGATGGAAACCCCGGGCGTAGTGGCTCCTGCAGTTCACCGCATTGCCCACCCGGTTGGTCACCTCGTAGCCCGCCACAATCGCCGAGATGACCCGCCGGGGGTCTCCGTGGCTCACCTCGGCAGCCGCCAGGGCGGTGGGCATCACCGAAACGCCGGGGTGGAGGGAGGAGACGGTGGTCACGTCGTCCATCTCGATGGCGTGGCCCACTCCCCCGTTGACCAAGGCCGCATGGGGGGCGTCAGTGCGAAGGGCGCTGCCGATGACCGTGCAGGGCCCCTGGGGGGCACGCTTGCGGGCGAAGTTGTACAGGACGCGGCTGCTCGCCGCCTCGCTCGCCCGAAGGGCGACGCCCAGGAAATCCAGGAGAAAATACTTGGCACGGTCGCGCACCTCCTCGGGGAGCGACTCGTAGGTGATGCCGTGGCAGAAATTCACAAGGCGTCCGGTTACGTTCACGGGCGTTTCCCCCTGCGGGAGCCTCGAATGGGTCCGACCGCTCTCACTCCTCCACGTGCCGTAGGCCCTGGGCGAACAAGGTCTCGATGTGCTGATCGGCCAGGGAATAGTAGGCGAACTTCCCCGCCTTACGGAACCTGACGAGTTTTCTCGCCCGGAGCAGCCTCAGGTGGTGGGAGACGGCCGACTCGCTCAAGCCGAACAACCTCGCCAGGTCGCACACGCAAAGCTCGGTCCGCGACAGGGCATAGAGGATCTTCACGCGGGTGGAATCGCCCAGGATGCGGAAGGTCTCCGCGAGGTCCCGAACCACCCCCTCGGGCTTCATCGCCGCACGGAGGGCGCGGACCTTGGTCTCGTCCACGAAGCGGACCTCGCAAACGTCCTCCGCCCTCTCGGGCGGGGCTTGCAGCGGCGCCGCGGGACGGGCTTGAGGACCCCGGGGGATCATGGGACGACTGGGCCTCCTTCCTGACTCAGGGCTGATTCTAATCTTTCGGCCCGACAGGGTAAAGGGTGCCCCCTATCCGGCATTGCCTGGCCGCAGCGGGCGGGTTAAAATCTAACGTGTAAAGGCGGTCGGGCTGATGGTCGGAGGGTCTTCGATGGCCGAATGTCTCTTGTGCAGGATCATTGCGGGCGAGCTGGGCGCCAAGAAGGTGTACGAAGACGAGGAGATCGTCGCCTTCGAGGACATCAATCCCCAGGCGCCCACCCACGTCCTCATCGTGCCCAAGAAGCATAAAGAGACCCTGCTGGAGCTGGCCCCGGAGGACCGGGAGCTCATCGGCAACATCTATCTGACCGCCAACCGCATCGCCCGCGAGAGGGGTATCGCAGAGTCGGGCTTCCGCGTGGTGGCCAACTGCAACCGCCACGCAGGCCAATCGCTCTTCCACATCCATTTCCACCTCCTGGGCGGGCGACCCTTTGGCTGGCCTCCGGGATAAGGAGACGGCGTTCGAGCCCCTCTTCAGGAGGCCACCCAACCTCCTCCGAGCAGGATATCTCCCTCGAAGAGGACGGCCGCCTGCCCCGGGGAGACGGCCCCGTCGGGCTCGTCGAGCCGGGCGCGCAGCCAACCCCCCTCCTCCGGGTAGAGGGTGGCGTCTCGCGGCCGCTGGCGGTGGCGCACCTGTACCGAAGCCCGGAGAGGCTCCCGGGGCCCGGGGATTGACCATCGCACCCGCTCTACCCGGAACTCCACCCGCCGGAGGCGTTCGCGCGGGCCAACGATTACCGCATTCTTTTCGCCATCCAGTCGGAGGACGTGGAGGGGCTCCTTCCCCCCGATGCCCAAACCCCTGCGCTGGCCCACGGTGAAGTCGCCCACCCCACCGTGGGTCCCAAGGACTCTCCCCTCCTCGTCCAGCAGGGGGCCTTCCCGAAAGCTCATCGGAGTCTCCCGCCGGAGGAACTTCCGGTACTCCCCGTCCGGGATGAAGCAGATCTCTTGACTCTCCGGCTTATCCGCCGTGGGGAGTCCCAGGCCCCTGGCCCTCGCGCGAACCTCCTCCTTGGAGAGCTCCCCCACGGGGAAGAGGGCTCGGCGGAGCTGTCCCTGGGAGAGGCCGAAGAGGAAATAGGTCTGGTCTTTCGAGCGGTCCGCGCTGCGGGCCAGACTCAGGTAGCCCGAGGGCCAGTGGCGGGTGAGGCGGGTGTAGTGGCCCGTTGCCACCCTGTCTGCCCCGAGGGCGAGCGCCTTGCGGAGGAGGAAGTCGAACTTAAGGTGCTGGTTACACGCGACGCAAGGGTTGGGCGTGCGTCCCCGGGCATATTCGGCCACGAAATAGTCCACCACCCAGCGCCGGAACTCCTCCCGCAGGTTCAGCACATAGAAGGGGATGCCGAGCCGGTCCGCCACCGCCCGAGCGTCGGCCATATCGCGGGGAGAGCAGCAGGAGTCGAAGCGCCCCTCCCCTTCGCTGTGGTCCCACAGCTGCATGCCCACACCGACTGCCTCGAAACCCCGCTCCACGAGCAGGGCGGCGGCCATCGAGCTGTCCACCCCGCCGCTCATGGCGACCAGTACCCTCTCGCCCATGTCCCTGGCCTCGGTCGGATGCGCCCGCGTTCCTTTCCACAGGAATTGTGAATGGGTTGTGGAGAACGTTGTTCGCCTGGGCGCTAAGCACTCCAAAAAATGCATCTTAGAGCATCTTGCCCAAAAACGGGGCAATCCGATAACTACAATTATTTCAGAGCGTTCCTTTGAATTCAAGCCATTTTTCAGGCCTCCCCCGAGCGGAGAAGCCTCTTTTCAGCCCTTTTCCACATTTTCGACCCCCAAGCAACCGTCGCGGCGCCCTTCCGCGCCCAAACCCTGCCACCCCTCTACCGGGGAGGTCGCCCAGGGACAGGGCGAAAACACCGAATAAAAAAGCGGGGCCCTATGGCCCCGCTCGATTCAACTGTTCAACCTTTTCAGGCGGGGCCTGCCCCCAAGGGCTCGGGGGGTTTTCCCCGCCCCCCTTTTTGCCGCCCATGCACCTTGGTCACCAGCATGTACTTGTTGAGAGCGTTCAGGTACGCCTTCGCGCTTGCCTCGATGATGTCGGTACTGGAGCTCCTGCCCCCCATCACCCGGTCTCCAAAATCCAGAGAGAGGTGCACCTCCCCGACCGCGTCCCGGCCCCGCGTGACGGCATTGACTGTGTAGTCGTTGAGCTTGCAAGGGATGCCGGTGATGCGGCTGAGGGCGCTGAAGGTGGCGGCCACCGGGCCATCTCCGCTGGCGGAGTCGAGCTTCATCTCGCCGCCCACCTTCAGCCGCACCGTGGCGGTCGCCACAGTCTGGCTGCCACTGGTGCTCTGCAGGTAGTCCAGGGTGAAATGCTCCGGCACCTCCGCCCGACCCTCCTGAAGGAGGAGGAGGAGGTCCTCGTCGAAGACCTCCTTTTTCTTGTCTGCCAGCTCGATGAAGCGGAGGTAAACCTCCTGGAGCTCCTCTTTGTCCAGCTTGACCCCGAGCTCCTCGAAACGCTTGCGAAGGCCGTGCCGGCCCGAATGCTTGCCGAGGACCAGGGTGTTCGAGGGTCTCCCGACAGACTGGGGGGTCATGATCTCGTAAGTGATGGCTCGGCTGATGACCCCGTGCTGGTGGATGCCCGCCTCGTGGGCGAAGGCGTTCTTCCCCACCACGGCCTTGTTGGGCTGGACGGCCATGCCCGTGATGGCGGAGAGGAGACGGCTGGAGGGGTAGATCTCCTGTGTGCGGATGCGCGTGGCGAAGGGCAGGCAGTCCTTGCGCACGTCGAGGGCCATCACGATCTCTTCCAGGGAGGCGTTGCCCGCCCGCTCCCCGATGCCGTTCACCGTGCACTCCACCTGACGGCACCCCTTCTCGATGGCCACCAGGCTGTTGGCGACCGCCAGGCCCAGGTCGTTGTGGCAGTGGGCGCTGAAGAAGACCCCTTCGTAGGCGGGAACGCGCTCGAAGATGTGGTCCCAAAATCGGGCGAACTCCGTCGGGATGGTATAACCCACCGTGTCCGGCAGGTTGATGGTGGTGGCCCCCTCGTCGATGGCAGCCTTCACCACCTCCACCAGGTAATCCCAGTCGGAACGCGTGGCGTCCTCAGGGGAGAACTCCACGTCATCGCAGTGCCGGCGGGCGTGGCGCACCGCCGCCCGGGCTTCTCGCAGCACCTCCTTGCGGTCCATCCGAAGCTTGTACTTCAAATGGATGTCGCTGGCGGCAATGAAGGTGTGGATGCGGGGCCGGCGGGCATGCCGGAGGGCCTCCCAGGCCCGGTCGATGTCCCCGCGGGCAGTGCGGCACAGGCCCGCGACGACGGGCTCGCGCACCGCCTTGGCCACCGCCTTGACCGCCTCAAATTCATCGTTGGAGGCGATGGGAAAGCCGGCTTCGATGACGTCCACTCCCAGCTTCTCCAGCTGGAGCGCCATCTGGATCTTTTGCTGGCGGTCCATGCTGGCGCCGGGGGACTGCTCGCCGTCTCGGAGAGTTGTGTCGAAGATGCGGATATGGATGGGCTTCGTCTTCGCCGTTGCCATCGTCGGGCTCCTCCCGCGGGAAGGGTTCTTCTCAGGGCGCTCCGCCCCGGGCGAGCTCCCGGGAGAGCTCAGGGCTCAGGGTGCCGACGTGGCAGCGGCAGGCGGGGTGCACACCCACCCCGGGGCCTCCTCCGCATAAACGGCTTCCCCCTCCACTCTCTCCCCGAAAAATTCCCCCCTTCCCGGGGGCCCAACATCACGCTCCCTTATACCCCCTTCCGAGCCCGCCGTCAACCACCCGCTTGGCGGATACAGCGGCGCGGCAAGCTCCCCCCAGGGGCCCCCTCAGCCCGCGCTCTGGCCCCCGTCCACGGCGAGTACGGCTCCTGTCATGAAGTCGCTCGCCGAAGAGGCCAGGAAGACCACAGCCCCCTGGAGCTCTTCCGGCCTCCCCGCTCTTCGGAGGGGAATCTGGCGCTGGATGAGTCGGCGTCCCGCCTCACTCTCGAGGAAGGGGCGGTTCAATTCCGTCAAGAAATAGCCGGGGCAGAGGGCGTTCACCTGCACGCTGTAGCGCGCCCACTCAAGGGCCAGCGAGCGGGTGAGCTGAATGAGCCCCCCTTTGCTCGCGCTATAGGCCGTGAGGGAGGGCATCCCTATGAGGCCCACCACCGAGGCAATGTTGATGACCTTTCCCTGCCCCCGCCCCACCATGTGCGGGCCAACCGCCCGGCACATGAGGAAAGCCCCCCGCAGGTTGGTGGCCATTACCCGGTCCCACTCCTCGGGGCTCTGCTCGACCAGGAAGGCGTCGGCGGCGACGCCCGCATTATTCACCAGGATGTCCAGATGGCCCTGCCAGTCCACGGCCCCCGAGACGCAGGCATCGGCCTCCTCGGGTTTCGCGACGTCAAGCGGAAGGGCCAGCGCGTGCCGGCCCAAGGCCTCCACCTCGGCTTTCGCTCCCTGGAGGCGAGCGAGGGTGCGGCTCGCCAATATCAAGTCGGCCCCCGCCCCGGCGAGGCCGAGGGCCATCGCCTTGCCGAGGCCGGTCCCGCCCCCCGTCACCAGGGCCACCTTCCCCGAGAGGTCAAAAATCGGAAGGGCCATGGAAATCCCCCCTCCAAGCCTCGGGCCCAATGCGATAAGGGCTTATGGCCCAAACGGGCCGGGCCTCGCAAGGCGTGAAAAACCTGTGGAAAAACTTCAGACCCTCTGATGAGGATATCCTGCCCAAGAAGGGCTTGAAAACGTGCCCTCGGAATTTTAAAGAATTTACTTTCAACTTGTTACGAGAAACCAAGGCGCCGTGAACCTCCTGGGACAGCGGATGTCTATTTGTTTTCAACAAATTCCGGGGCATCCCCCGTCCCAGGGCCCCCAACTGAAGCCCTTCTCGCCGCGATCTCATAAAACGAAAGCGCCGCTTCCCCCTGGCGCGAGAGGCGAAAGCGGCGGAGTCTCCCCGCACTATGGGGGGTATCTTCTCTTCCCCAGTGCTCCGCAACCACCCACGCCCCCCTTTTCAACAACTCGCCAGCACCCAGGAGTCCGAGGCTTCGCCCGAGGAGGCCGGTCCGATAGGGAGGGTCGAGGAACACCAGGTCGAATCGCTCCCCCTTTCGGGCCAGGGAGCGGAGAGCACCACGAACGTCCGCCCGCAGAAGCCGCCCCCTCGCCCCGAAGCCGCAGTGCACCAGGTTCTCTCCTAGGAGTCGGAAGGCCACCGGGTCCTTCTCGATGAAGAGCACCTCAGCGGCCCCCCGGCTCAGTGCCTCCAGACCCAGCGCTCCGGTCCCGGCAAAGAGGTCCAGCACACGGGCCCCCTCCACCCGCAAGCCCAGGATGTCGAAAAGCGCCTCCCGGACCCGCTCCGCCGTGGGGCGCGTGGATTGGCCACGCAGCGCCCGGAGCTTCCTCCCCTTGGCCGTGCCCGCGACGATGCGCATCAGGGAAAGACCGGGCCTCACTCCAGGGGCTCGAAATGGACGAGTCGGGTGAACTCCCGGTAGCGGGCCTCCACCTCGGCGTAGCGGAGAGTCCGAAGCCGCTCCAGGCTGAACGCCTCCACCGCGAAGGAAGCCATCACGCTCCCGAAGACGATGGCCCTTCGGATCCCCGCGGGAGTGAGGTCCTCACTGGCCGCCAGGTAGCCCATGAATCCGCCCGCAAAGCTATCGCCCGCACCCGTGGGGTCGAAGACATCGTCGAGAGGGTAAGCGGGGGCGGCGAAAATGCCCTCGGGCGAAAAATACAGGGCACCATACTCCCCCCGCTTCACCACCAGCGACTGCGGCCCCCACGTGAGCACCTTTCGAGCCGCCCGCACCACGTTCGCCTCCTCCGCCAGTTGGCGGGTCTCCGACTCGTTGATGATGAGGGTGTGGATGTTCCGCACAACGCTCCGCAGGGCCTCCCCCTTGCCGGCGATCCAGAAGTTCATCGTGTCGAGGGCGACGAGCCGCGGGCTTTCCACCTGGTCCAGGACGGCCTGCTGGAGCTCGGGGTCGATGTTGGCCAGGAAGACGTAGCGAGTGGAGCGGTAGGCCAGGGGGAGCTTGGGCCCGAAGCGCTCGAAGACGTTGAGCTGGGTCTCCAGGGTGCGGGGCTCGTTGAGGTCATAGCCATACTCGCCCCGCCAGCGGAAGGTGGCACCCTGCCCCCGCTCGATGCCCTCGAGATCCACCCCCCGGTCCCCGAGGAAGCGGAGGTGCTCCTCGGGAAAATCCTCCCCCACCACAGCGACCAGCCTCACTCTGGTGAAGAAACTGGCTGAGGCGGAGAAGTAGACGGCGCTCCCTCCCAGCACCTCCTCCGCGCTCCCGAAGGGGGTCTTGACCGAGTCCAGAGCAGCCGAACCCACAACCAGCAGGCTCAACGGAACCCCCTATTTGGCAGAGGGCCGTCCACAACCGGTTTTCGCGCATCCTGGCATTTTGGCCCGTAAAAGGCTATACTTTTTAGGAAGAGGCCCGCATCCGCCCCGGGCGGCTCGACCGGGCGCCAGAGGACACTGGGTATCACGGGATGGGTTTTCGGAATCCTCGGCGCCCGGAGGGCGTTGATCTCAAAGGCCGCCCGTTGTGCGGAGGTGGAGCCATGGAGTCCTCGATAGTCACCCGCAGTCAGGAGTCCCTCACCGAAGAAGATCTCGCCCATCTCGATTTCTTTCAGGATCTTGCCGACCGCTTCGTCGAGGTCATTCCCCCCCATGCCCGCTGGCGGGATCGGGCAGAGCTGGAGGATGCCTTCGACCCCCAAACCCTCCGAGACCTTTATTACTACATGCTCCTCCACCGCCGCTTCGAGGAGCAAGTGGCCAGGGCGTTCCGCAACGGTCTCATCCCGGGGTCTGCTTTCTTCGGCCGAGGGCATGAGGCCGTCTCGGTGGGAAGCGCCTACGCCCTCGAACCCCGCGACATTCTGGCCCCTTTGCACCGCAACGCGGGCGCCCACTTCGTCAAGGGCCACTCCCCCGCGCGCTTCCTGGCCAACTACCTCGGCCGGGTGGACGGACACACTCGCGGGCGGGACGGGAACGTCCACGTGGGCTGCCCGGAGCGGAACATCCTCCAAATGATCAGTCACTTGGGCACCATGGTGCCCATTGCGGTGGGGGCGGCCTGGGCTGCTAAGTACCGGGGGGAGGACGCGGTCGCCCTCACTTACATCGGGGATGGGGCTCTGAACGTGGGCGATGTGCAGGAGGGACTCACCTGCGCCGCTGTGCACAGGCTCCCCTTCATCCTGGTCGTGGACAACAACCAGTGGGCCTTCCGTACCCCTCTGGAGAGCCAACACGCCTGCCGCGTCCAGGCACTCCGGGCGATGGCCCTCGGGATCCCGGGCTACACCATCGATGGGACGGATGTGCTCCTTGTTTACACCCTCTGCCGCGAGGCGGTGGCACGGGCCCGGCGCGGCGAAGGGCCCACCCTGATCGAGGCGGTCTCCTTTCGCGCTTGCGGCCATTCCATCTACGACAAGTACGCCGACTATGTCCCGGCCGAGGCCATCGAGCGGTGGGCGACCAGAGACCCGGTGGACCGTTTCGAGCAGCACCTCCTCGAGCAACGCCACTGGAGCCCCGCACAGCTCGACGAGGTCAAGACGCTGGCGACCGCGGAGGTCGAAGAAGCCTACCGCCAGGCGCTGGCCTCGCCCCTCCCCGACCCGCAGGGGGTGACCCGGGACGTCTACGCCCCCTGAGCGGCGATTTGGCCGTGACACGGCCCCCCCTTTTCGAGTAAGGTATACGCGTCAGGATCCATTGCAAGCGAGCCTCGTCGAGGGGAGGGTGCCATGTCGAGCCGCCTGGCCGCCAATCTGGATTCTGTCACGCTCCAGGAGCTGGCCCAGCTCGACCTCTTCGAGGACCTCAAGGAGCGCTACCTCTACCTCGAGGGGCTCCAGGCCTGCTGGCAGCACAAGGATGTAGACGCGCTCAACCTGAGGGCGCAGGAGCACCTCCGCATCCACTATCTGCTGGTATTGAGCCGGGTCTTCGAGGAGACGATAGAGCGCGCCTTCCGGCGGGGCCTCGTCCCCGGGACGGCCTTCTTCGGGCGGGGGAACGAGGCGACCTCCGTCGGAAGCGCCATCTGCCTGCGGGCGGACGACGTCCTCTCCCCCATGCACCGCAACTGCGGGGCGCACCTGGCCAAGGGGCACGAGCTGCGGCGGATTATGGCGCAGTACCTGGGCCGCGCGGATGGCCCCACCCGTGGCAGGGACGGCAACTGGCACCTGGGGAGTCCCAAGCACAACATCCTCCAGATGATCAGCCACATCGGCACCATGGTCCCCATCACGGCGGGAGCGGCCTGGGCCGCCAAGTACCGCGGCCAGGACACGGTGGTGATGAGCTACATTGGAGACGGTGGGACGAGCACGGGGGACTTCCACGGGGGGATCAACTTCGCGGCCGTCCACAAGCTCCCCCTGGTCCTCATCATCGAGAACAACCAGATCGCCTACAAGACGCCTCTGGCCGACCAGTTCGCATGCGAGGTGTTGGCGCTCAAGGGGCCCGGCTACGGCGTCCCCGCCTACCTCATCGACGGGACGGACGTTCTCCTCGTCCAACAGGTCTGCCGCGCGGCCGTCGAGCGGGCGCGCCGCGGCGAGGGGCCTACGCTCATCGAGTCGGTGACCATGCGGATCTCGGGCCACTCGGTCTACGACCGGTTCAGCGACTACCTGCCCATGGACCTCCACCAGAAGTGGGATAGGGAGCGGGACCCCATCGACCGCTATCAGCGCTACCTCCTCGACCGGGGCTTGGTGGGAGAGGGCGCCCTGGAGGAAAACCACCAGAGGGCGCGCGAGGAGTCGGAGGACGCCCTCGCCTTCGCCATGGCGAGTCCCCTGCCCGGCGCCGCCGAGGTGGTCGAGGACGTGTACGCCCTGTAATCCACGGGAGGCCGCTCATGGCGACTGCCATACGAGAGCTCACCTACCGGGAGGCCGTCTCCGCGGCCCTGTGGGAGGAGATGGAGCGCGACCCGAACGTCTTCCTCATCGGCGAGGACATCGGCCTAGGGGGAGGGGCCTTCAACGTCACGAAGGGTTTCCAGAAACATTTCGGCAAGACGCGGGTGGTGGACGCGCCGCTGTGCGAGTCAGGCTTCACGGGGGTGGCGATCGGGGCCGCCTTGCGGGGGCTGCGCCCCGTGGTGGAGATGCAGTTTGCCGACTTCGTGACCGAGGCCTTCAAGATGATCGTGGACTACGCCTCCGGCAACCACTACCGGCAGATGGGCCCGGTCCCGATGGTCGTCCGCCTCCCGGCGGCGGCCCTGGCGAGCGCCGGCGCCTTCCACAGCCACAACCCGGAGAGCTGGTTCTTCCACACCCCCGGCCTCAAGATGGTCGCCCCGGCCACCCCTTACGACGCCAAGGGGCTGCTGGTGGCCGCCATTCGGGACAACAACCCGGTCCTCTACCTGGAGTACAAGAAGCTCTACAACTACCCTCTCGCCGACCTCCCTCAGGCCCTCAAACCGCCCATCCCGGAGGAGGAGTACGTGGTGCCCATCGGGCAGGCCCGCTGCCTGCGGGAGGGGACCAACGCCACACTTCTCACCTTCGGGACGGGGGTGCTGCTCGCCTGGGAGGCGGCCCAGAGGCTCGAGGAGGAAGACGGGGCCTCCATCGAGGTCATCGACCTGCGCTCCCTCCTCCCCTATGACAAAGGGGCCATCCTGGGGTCGGTGAAGAAGACCGGCCGCCTCCTCATCCTCCACGAGGCTCCCCGGACCGGAGGGGTGGGCGGGGAGTTCGCCGCCGTGGTGGCGGAGGAGGCCTTCGAGCACCTCGATGCGCCCATCCGCCGGGTGACCGCCCTCGACACCCCCATTCCCTTCAGCCCCCCGCTCGAGAAGGCCTACCTCCCGAGCACCGAGAAGGTGGTGGAGGGCCTCAGGGCCCTGCTGGCCTATTAAGGGGAAGCATCCCCCCATGAAGACCCATCGCGTCCGTATGCCCCGGATGGGGACCAGCGTGCACGAGAGCACCGTGGTGCAGTGGCTCAAGAAAGAAGGCGACATGCTCGCCAAGGGGGAACCCCTTCTTCGGGCCGAGAGCGAGAAGGTGGATTTCGAGGTCGAGAGCCCCTGCAGCGGGAAGCTCCTTCAGATCCTCGTGCCCGAGGAGAGGAAGATCCCGGT
>JBHIBR010000014.1:0-13185 GCA_046759145.1 Nitrospinota bacterium
TGGCGCCCGCGGGTGAAGACGATGAGGGCACCTCCCTCCAGGAACTTGTCCGAAACCTCCACCGCCTGACGCAGTAAGCCGCCGGGGTTGTTCCGCAGGTCCAGAATCACCCCCCGCACCCTCTCCCCCTCAAGCTGGGAGAGGGCGCGCTCGAGCTCTTCCACGGTTTCCTGGTGAAAGATCCGCACGCGGACGTAGCCCACCCCGCCCTTGAGCCGGCGCACCTTGACGCTGCGGACGCGGATGATGGCGCGCACAATGGGGAACTCGCGAGGGCGGTCAAACCCCGCCCGCTGGATGGCGAGTACCACCCGGGTGCCCGGCCGGCCCCGCATCCGCTTGACCACCTCGAAGAGGGACATCCCCTCGGTGGGATGGCCGTCCACCGCCACGATATGGTCGCCCGCGCGGATGCCCGCCCGGTAGGCCGGTGTGTTCTCGATGGGGGCGACGACGATGAGCTTGCCGTTGCGGATCGCGATCTCGATCCCCAGCCCTCCGAACCGCCCCGTCGTCTCCACCTGAAGCTCCCGGAAGACCTCGGGCGGGAGGAAGTTGGTGTGCGAGTCCAGCTTGGAGAGCATCCCGCGGATGGCCGCATAGGCCAGCAAGCGGGGCGCCATCGGAGGCGCGGCCCTCTGCCGGACGAAGGCGAACGCCCGCCCGAAAGCGGCAAAATCCCGCTCCGGCCCCCGGCCCACCCGCAGGCTCAGGCTCGCTTGCCCGATGGAGAGGGTGACCTGCCGGGGTCCCCCGCTGAGCTCCACCCTGCGGGCGCCCACCTTCTGCCGCAACCCTTCCAGTGCACCCCAGTAAAGGAGCTTGAGGTCGGGGTAGGTGACGTAGTTCTCCTCCACCAGGCTCACCACCTCGCGGAGGAGGCGCAGGGCCGCCTCCTCCTCCTCGGTGAGCGCCTGCCGGCGGGGGGCCTCGGCCCGGGCCGATAGGGGACGGCCGGGGGAGGAGGCGCAACTGGCCACCACCCCCAGGAGGAGGAAGAGGGCCAGGAGGGGGTGGCGGAAGGGGTGTCCTC
Source organism: Nitrospinota bacterium (assembly GCA_046759145.1). GTDB lineage: Bacteria > UBA8248 > UBA8248 > UBA8248 > JBHIBR01 > JBHIBR01. The sequence continues at coordinate 1,034 of JBHIBR010000014.1, forward strand.
TCATGGGCGGCTTCTTGTCCCTACGGAGTGGAACCTCGCGCCCCTGGATGGCCCTGAGAGATGCACCCCCGGGGGCTGGGTCGGAACGACGCCATTCTAATACACGGGGAGGCCCCCGTGCGCAAGGGGGCCGCGCTGGTGGGTGGAGCTCCTCCTCCCTTCTCCCCTCACTCCTCGCGCGTTAGATTGGGGGTGTCCTCTCCGAGGCTCGAACCCTGGGGGCGGGCCCGGATGGCCGTCTGAGAGGAAGGAGGGGCGGAGGCTCACCCATGCTCATCTCCATCATCCTCCCCGTGCTGAACGAGGCGACGACCATCGAGGAGACCCTGGACGCGCTCGATGGATTGGAGGGGGAGCGGGAGGTGATCGTGGTGGACGGCGGCAGCGCGGACGGGACGGCGGAGCTCGCCGCCCCCCGCGCCCGCGTGTTGCGCGCGCCCCGCGGGCGGGCCAGGCAGATGAACGCCGGCGCCCGGGCCGCCCGGGGGGAGGCCCTCCTCTTCCTCCACAGCGACACCCGCCTTCCGCCGGGCGCGCTACGTCTGGTGGCGGAAGCGCTCCGGGACCCCGCCTGCGTGGGGGGCGGTTTCCGCCACCGCTTCGACCGCGAGGGGGCCTACCTGCGCTTCACCAGCAGGCTCGCCAACTGGAGGGCTCGATTCTTGGGCCTCTTCTTCGGAGACCAGGGACAATTCGCACGCCGGGAGGTTTTCGAGCAGGTGGGAGGCTTCCCCGACGTCCCCCTCTTCGAGGACTGGGAGCTGAGCCGCAAGCTCCGGGCCCGGGGGAAGCTCGTCCTCCTGCCGGAGGCTGTCCTCACCTCGGCCCGCCGGGTGGAGCGCTGGGGGATGGGGCGCGCCCTCCTCACGTGGTACGGGCTGGGCTGCCTCTACCTCCTCGGCGTGCCCCCCGAGAGGCTTGCTCGCTTCTACGGGGATATCCGCTAGGACTGGCCGGAGCCGCCCGGCCGGGGCTCCGGGACCTCCTCCTCTTCCCGCTCCTCCTCGCGCTCCCGACCACGGCGGCGGGCGATGCGCTGGAGCTCTTCGAAGAATTCCCTCAGGCGCGCCTCCACCCGGCCGTGCACGCTCTCCGGGGGGAACTCGCCGTCGGGCCCGCGCTCGCCCGCGGGGACGCCCGTGAGGATCTCGACCCCCTCGTCCACCGTCCGGACCGAGTAGATGTGGAAGCGGCCCTCGGCCACCGCCTCCACCACCTCTTCCTTGAGCATGAGGTTCTTGACGTTCTGGTGGGGGATGAGGACCCCCTGCTCCCCGGTGAGCTCTCCCACCGCCCGGCAGACGTCGAAGAAGCCCTCCACCTTCTCGTTCACCCCGCCGATGGGCTGGAGCTCCCCCTTCTGGTTCACCGACCCCGTGACCGCGATGCCCTGCTTGATGGGGAGACCTGAGAGGCCGCTCAACAGGGCGTAGAGCTCTGTGGAGGAGGCCGAGTCCCCCTCCACCCCCTCGTAGGACTGCTCGAAGCACAGGCTCGCCGAGAGCGCCAGGGGGCGCTTGCGGGCGTACTGGGCGCCCAGGTAGCCGGAGAGGATGAGCACTCCCTTGTCGTGGATGCGCCCCGAGAGGCGGCTCTCGCGCTCGATGTTGATGACCCCTTTCTCTCCCATGAAGGCCTGGGCGGTGATCCGGGAGGGCTTGGCGAAGCTGTAATCGCCGAAGGCCATCACCGCCAGGCCGTTCACCTGCCCCACCTCCTCCCCGGCCACGCCCACCAGCAAGGTGCCCTCGGCGATGAGCTCCTTGATGCGCTGGTGGATGAGGTCGGAGCGGAACACCTTCTCCCGGATGGCACGCTGGACGTGCTCGCCCGTGACACAGGTGCCGCCGTCGCGGGAGGCCCAGTGGTGGGATTCCAGCATCAGGTCCAGCACCTCGCTGAAGCGGGCGCTCAGCTTGCGCTGGTCGGCGGCGAGCCGCGCCCCGTACTCCACCACCCGGGCGACTGCCGAGCGGTCGAAGGGCTTCAGGTTTCGCTCCCGGCAGTGAAAGGCGATGAAGGCCACGTAGTCGCCGATGTTCTCCAGCTTCCGCTCCATCTGGTGGTCGAAGTCGGCCTTCACCTTGAACATCTTGGAGAAGTCCTCGTCCAGGTGGAACAGGAGGTAGTAGATATAGGGGGAGCCGATCATCACCACCTTCAGGTCCACCGGGATGGGGGCGGGCTTCACCCCGGTAGAGATGGTGAAGCCGTAGAGCTCCCCCAGTTCCTCGATGCGGACCTCGCGGTTGCGGATGACGCGCTTGAGGGCGGGCCACACGCCCGGGCTCACGAGCGCATCCAGGGCGTTCACCACCAGGAAGCCCCCGTTGGCCCGGAGCAGCGAGCCCGCCCGGATCATGGTGAAGTCGGTGGTGTAGGTGCCGAAGAAAGCCCGCTTCTCGACGCGACCGAAGAGGTTGTTGTAGGTAGGGTTCGTCTCCACCACCACGGGGGCGGCCTCCCGCTCGGAGTTGTCCACCGCCACGTTCACCTCATAGGCCCGGAACCCCTCCTCCCGCTGGGCCCGCTGGACGAAATGGAAGGCAGGCGTCCCCTCCCCCTCCTCCCCCCGACGGAAGTCGTCCAGGTGCTCCAGCACGTGCTCACGCACCCGCTCGAGATAGCCCACCACCTGGTCGAACTCCCGGTAGCGCTCCCGGAGCTCCTCGACGGGGGGGGCCACGGCGAAGAGGCCGATCTCGCGGTCCAGCTCGGCGAGCCTCTGGCGCAGCTCCTTCTCGATGCCCTTGACCTCCTTGACGAAGTCGGCGATCTCAGCGTTGAAGGCGATGCGCTTTCGGTCTAACTCCTCCCGGACCTCCCGGGGCAGGCGGTTAAACTGCTCTTCCTGGGCGGGCTCGCCCCCGATGAGGGGGATGAGGACAAAACCGCCCTGGGCGCCCCGGATGGCGAAGCCTGCCTTGCGGGCCCGCTCCTCGAGCTCGCGGAAGATAGCCTGCTGGCGCCGCTGGGCGGACTCGTGGAGCTCCTTGCGGCACTCCTCGTGGGTCTCCCCCTCGAAGGCCCGCGGGATGTCCGCCCGGAGCTGGCGGATGAGCGCCTCCATGTCCTTGCGCAGGGCCTTCCCCGTGCCCACAGGCAGCAGCAGGCAGACGGGGCGTTCGGGCTCGTCGAAGTTGTTCACGAAGACGAGGTCAGGGGGGACGGGGCGGCCAGAGGCCACCCGCTCGCAGTAGGACTTGCAGATGGTGGTCTTGCCCGTGCCGGGGGCCCCCGCGATGTAGATGTTGAACCCGGGCGAGGTCATCTCCAGGCCGAACTCAAGAGCCCGCATGGCGCGCTCTTGGCCGATGATCGTCCCCAGGGGCTCCACCTTCTCGGTGGTCTCGCAGGCGATCTCCCCGGGGGACGCCCGCCAGCGCAACTCCTCGGGCTTGAGTTCGCGGAGATTGTGGGCCATGGGCTGCTGCCTCGCGGATGGCGGGAGAGGTACCTTTCCCCGGGGGTCCTCCCGTTCTCTCCTGGTTCCTCTCGCCCCAAACCGAGTATAGAGAGCCCCTCCACCCCTGTCAAAGCGGGCCGCCTTGACGGGCGCCGCCCGGCCGGGAGTAGTATGGGAGCGGCATCCGGGGCTCATCCTCTGCGGAAAGGAAGCGCCATGACGAACCCCCTCTCAGTCCAGGAGCTGCGCGCACTCGACCGCGCTCACGTGTGGCACCCCCTCCTCCAGCACCGCGACCTGGAGAGACGACCCCTGAGCGTCATGGTCCGGGCCGAGGGCTGCAGTGTCTGGGACGCCGAGGGGCGGGAGTACCTGGACGCCATGGCGGGTCTGTGGTGCGTGAACATCGGCTACGGGCGCAAGGAGGTGGCGGATGCCGCCTACGCCCAGATGCTCAAGCTCCCCTACTACCCCCTCAGCCAGATCCACGAGCCCGCCGTGCGCCTTGCGGCCAAGCTGGCCGAGCTGCTGCCCGAGGGCCTGGACCGCTTCTTCTTCGTGAACAGCGGCTCCGAGGCGGTGGAGACCGCCCTCAAGATGGCCCGCGCCTGGGGCTGGCAGAACGGGGGGCGCTACAAGGTGATCGCCCGCTACCGGGCCTACCACGGCCTCACCCTAGGGGCGACCTCGGCCACGGGGCAGACGCTGCGCCGGCAGGCCTTCGAGCCCCTGGTGCCGGGCTTCTCCCACGCCCGGCCCCCTTACTGCTACCGCTGCCCTTGGGGTCACACGGCCTCCCCGCGCTGCTGCCTCCAGGGCGTATCGGAAGTGGAGGACATCATCCGCTACCAGGGGCCGGAGACGGTGGCGGCCGTGATCGCCGAGCCCATCATCGGGGGGGGCGGGGTGATCCCCTCCCCCGACGGTTACCTGGAAGGGCTGCGGGAGGTGTGCGACCGCTATGGCTGCCTGCTGATCCTGGACGAAGTGATCACGGGGTTCGGCCGCACGGGGAAGCTCTTCGCGTGCGAGCACTGGGGGGTGGTGCCCGACATCATGGTCCTCGCCAAAGGCATCGGGAGCGCCTACCTCCCACTCGCGGCGACCGCTGCCCGGGAGTCCGTCTTCGAGGTCTTCTGCCGGGAGGGGGCGCCCCACTTCGCCCAGGTGAGCACCTACGGGGGCCATCCGGCCGCCTGCGCGGCAGGCTTGGCCAACCTCGAGATCCTGGTGGGCGAGGGCCTAGTCGAGAACGCCCGCGAGGTGGGCGAGCACCTGGGCCGGGGCCTCGGCCAACTGCGCGACTTCCCCCTGGTCGGAGACGTCCGGGGGAGGGGGCTCATCTGGGGGGTGGAGCTGGTGGAGGAGGACGGTGCCCCCCTCGCCGCCGAGGAGACCACCCGGGTGGTGGGGCTCGTGCGCGACCGGGGGGTCATCGTCGGCAAGAACAGCGACACCGTGGCGGGCGTGCAAAACGTCCTGACCGTCGCGCCCCCCCTCATCCTCAACCGCCAGCAAGCCGACCGCATCGTGGACGCGCTGGCCGGCGCCCTGCGCGCGCACCAGAGCGCGCGGGGGAGGGGCTGAGGCCGCCGGGGGGCGACCGCCCGCTAGCTCCGCATCCAGGCCGAAGCGCACCCCGCACCAGGTGGAGAAGGGTCAGCGCCTCCCGCCGAAGCCTCTCTTTAGCCCTCCAGCCTCGTCCGCGCGAGCCTGAGGGAGTTGCTCACCACCGAGACCGAGCTGAAGGCCATGGCGGCCGAGGCGAAGATGGGGCTCAGGAGCAGCCGGAAGAAGGGGTAGAGGACACCGGCCGCGATGGGGATCCCGGCGGTGTTGTAGGCGAAGGCCCAGAAGAGGTTCTGTTTGATGGTGCGCATGGTGCGCTTGCTGAGGGCGATGGCCCGCACCACGCCCGAGAGGTCCGGCGAGATGAGGGTGATGTCCGAGGCCTCCATGGCCACGTCCGTGCCCGTGCCGATGGCAATGCCGATATCCGCCTGGGCGAGGGCGGGGGCGTCGTTGATGCCATCTCCCACCATGGCCACCACGTGGCCCTCGGCCTGGAGCTTCCTGACTTCCTCGGCCTTGCCCTCGGGGAGGACCTCGGCCAGCACCCGGTCGATGCCCACCTGGCGGGCGATGGCCTCGGCGGTGCGGCGGTTGTCGCCGGTGATCATGGCGATCTGGAGGCCCAGTCTGTGGAGGGCCTCCACGGCGGCGCGGGAGCCCTCCTTGAGAGTGTCCGCCACCGCCACCACGCCCGCCGCGCGGCCGCCGGCCACCGGGCCGGAGCGAAAACGCCCACTCCGTTCGGGCCCCAGTTGCTGAGGGGGGCTCGAAAGAGCTGGCTCCCCGCCCGGGGTCCCCAAGCGGCCTGCCGCTTGGGGTTCCCCGCCCGGGGCCGCGTGGCCCCCGGCGGAGAGGAACATGGCCGTCTTGCCCTCCCCCTCGAGGCGGGAGGCCTCCGCTTCCAAACCCTCGAGGTCGATGCCCCGCCCCAACAGGAGCCTGCGGGTTCCCAGGAGGACCTGTTCGCCTCCCACGCTCGCCTCGATGCCCTGGCCCGGGATGGCCCGAAAATCCTCGGGCTCATCGAGGGAGAGGCCCCGCTCCTTTGCCTCCCGGACGATGGCGACGCCCAGCGGGTGCTCTGAGGCCCGCTCCGCCGAGGCGGCGAGGCGCAGCACCCCCTCCCCGGAGAAGCCCGCCGCCGCCACCACGTCGGTCACCGAGGGCTCCCCCCGGGTGAGGGTGCCCGTCTTGTCAAAGATGACGGCGGTGAGCTTGTGGGCCGTCTCGAGCGCCTCGCCCCCCCGGATGAGTACCCCCGCCTCGGCGCCCGTCCCCGTCCCCACCATGATGGCGGTGGGCGTGGCGAGACCTAAGGCGCAGGGGCAGGCGATGATGAGGACCGCGACGAAGGTAAACAGAGCGTAGTTCAGCCGCGGGTCGGGGCCCAGGAAGAGCCAGACGAAGAAGGTCAAAACCGCGATCCCGATCACGGCGGGCACGAACACCCCCGCCACCTTGTCCGCAAGCCGCTGGATGGGCGCCTTCGACCCCTGGGCCTCCTCCACAAGGCGGATGATCTGGGCGAGGGCAGTCTCCTTCCCCACCCGGGTGGCCTCGAACTTGAAGGCGCCCGTCTTGTTCACCGTGGCCCCGATGACCTCGTCCCCGGCGCTCTTCTCGACGGGGATGCTCTCGCCGGTGATCATGGATTCATCGAGGGCCGAGAAGCCTTCCCGGATCACCCCGTCCACGGGGACCTTCTCCCCCGGGCGGACGAGGACCAGGTCGCCCCTCACCACCTCCTGCACCGGGATGTCGAGCTCCTGGCCATCGCGCACCACCCGCGCCGTCTTGGCCTGGAGGCCCATGAGCTTGCGGATGGCCTCAGAGGTGCGCCCCTTGGCCCGCGCCTCGAGGAGACGGCCCAGGAGGATGAGGGTGATGATCACGGCGGCGGTGTCGTAGTAGAGGTCGGGGGCGAGACCACCCTCCGTGAAAAACTGGGGCCTGACTGTGGCCACCAGGCTGTAGAGATAGGCCGCCGAGGTGCCCACGGCGATGAGGGTGTTCATGTCGGCGGAGAGGTGCCTGGCTGTCGCCCAGGCGCCCCGGTAGAACTGCCAGCCCGCCCAGAACTGGACGGGCGTGGCGAGGAGGAGCAGGGTGTAGGGGCTGAAGAGGAGGGCGGGGAGCAGTCCCGAGAACCACTCGGGATGGCTCCCCACGAGCACCAGGGCCGAGAGGACCGCCCCGGCCGAGAGCTTGCGCTTGAGGGTTGTGAACTCCTTTGCGCGGGCCTCCCGCTCCCTGTCGGGCAGCTCCTCGGGGGCGACTTCCACCACCCTGTAGCCCACCCGGCGCACCGCCTCCCCCAGGCCGGAGAGGTCGGCGACTCCGGGCACGTAGGCCACGGCCGCCTTCTCGGTGGCGAGGTTCACGCCGGCCGAGAGCACCCCCGCTACCCCGCGAAGCGAGCGCTCGACCTTGTCCACGCACGAGGCGCAGCTCATCCCCCGGATGGGGAGGATTGCCTCCGCTCGGGCCACCTCGTAGCCCGCACCGCGCACGGCCTCGATGAGGTCCGATAGACCCGCCGCGCCAGAGTCGAACTCCACCCGCGCCCGCTCGGCCCCGAAATTGACGCCCGCTCCCACCACCCCGGGCACCCTCTGGAGGACCCCTTCGATGCGGGCGGCGCAGCTCGCGCAACTCATCCCCCTCACCGGGAGGTCCACCCGGCGCACGGCCTCCTTCGGCACTGCCGCCACCCCTACCACCTGAGGAGGAGAGGCGTGTGCCCCATGGCGCCTTCCTGCACGGCTTCCCTTCTCCAGGTAAGCCTCCGGTTCCGCCGCGAATTTGCTCCGGCAAGCCTCGGCGCAGAAGAAATAGCGCCTCCCTTCGTGCTCGTGGACGAAGCGAGCCGTCCCTTCATCCACCTCCATGCCGCATACGGGGTCGATGGCCATCAAGACGCCTCCGGGCTGATTCTCCCCCCTCCCAATATAGTAACATGGCCACGCACTCTGAAATGGCGCGGACTTCGGCGCCCGGCAGCGATTTATTTCGGATTCTCAGGTAGAAAATAAGCGAATCCTAGAACCGCTGGGTTACGTCAAGATGACGGCGGGAAAAGTTCCTTGCTGGCCAATATCTCTATGTATCCTTCGAGGGTAAGTGGACACTCCCGAAACTCCCTGCACTGCTTTTGGGTGATATGGAGCTGATTGGGAATATAGTCATGGGATTGCTCTTTGGAGCTCCGAGAAATGCCAAAATGCGCAATGCGCTTTCCCCCGTGCCGAAAAACTGCCAAATCGTGCCGCCGACGTCGCTCAATCTCGGCTTTCAGCTTCTTGGCGATCTCCCGCGCGTCATCCTGGGTAAGCATCCGAAGACCTCTTCCTAATAAATTCGCGAAGAACAGCAAGTTGGCGCTTCGGTTCGGGACCCAAACTCTCGGTGGCTTCCGCCGAGAGGCTATCGAAGACATCCAAGATGAGACTCTTCAGGTTCCGCAAAGCCTCCTCTTCCGTATCGCCCGACGCATGGATGTTCGCATCAAAGAAACTGGCTTCAAACCCTTCCTCGCTCGGTCGGATAACAGCCATCATCTGTCTAACTAGGTCATAAGGCTCTGGGGCAAAGGTAGTAACCGGAACCATCATCCCCGCCCCAATCGGAGGGGCCACACCCTCGATTCTTGATCGGAAACCAGCGATCTGGACGATCCCTTCCTCTTGTACCTCGATGAGCCGCGGGATATGTCTGCCCAGGGCCGCGACCTCCCGGATGTTATCCCGGACCTCTGCGAAACCGCGATGGAGGTCAGCGAGGGTCGGTCCCTGATAAGCGAAGAGAAGCTCGATCTCCTCCGCGGAGAGTTCAGTCCGTCCCTGGTAGGGGCCTTCATATCCTCTCCTAGGTTCGGAAGCGAGCAGGTGAAACTCCGCAGACAAAAACCTATCTTTATACCGGAGAGCGAATGGGCGGGGGCTCAGGTTAATCAGGTTGACGATTAGCCGACCCTCAAATCCCGGATCGATTTGGGGACCGACTGAAAGATACAAACCACGCCGGAGAAGAGCGGTTTTCGGACCGACGCGCCCAGCTATCCGCTTCGAAAGCCCAAGGACCTCCAGGCTCTGCAGGATAGCCATTGCTCCGGGCTCGATGACCAGAAGTGGTGCCTTCTCCAAATCTGTGACCTTAGAGATAGTGCTAATCACTGCCCTGTCCCCAACGCGGAGATCGTAGGTAGCAGGCTCCACGAGGTCCTCGCTGAATGGATCAATCTTGATGAGCCCGCTTTCTTGGGCTTCGATGATCTGGTGGTCGACAAGAATGCCAAATTGGCCATCGTTGCGCGCGGGGTAGGCCCTTGCCTTTTTCCTCCGAGGAGCACGTGTTCTCATGGCACTCTCCGATTCCGCTTTCTCCCACTTCCAGGCCGCGGCTCGGGCCCAACGGACACTCCAAAGCGTGCTAGGGTCTCAGGGTTATGCCAAATCCACTCCCGGAGAATCCAAGCGGCAACTTCCGATTTGTTCTTTCCGTGCAGCCCCACAGAGATCATACGCTGCAACACTCTGTCCGTTGTGGGATCGATAGACACTTGGACCCGGATGGTCGGAACTCCGTTTCTCCTAGACATGGTAAACTCCAAAACTGTACCTATATAGGGGCTAAATAGAGTGTAATTAGGTACAGCACTGCTGTCAAGGCGAATTTCGACCACCGCCTAAAGGAGCAGGCGGCGAGAGCAACTCCGCCCCCGCCAGCACCTCGACCTCGTTGGCTCCCCCGGCCAGGAGAATCTCTCCGCCGGGGAGCAGCGTCGCGGTGTGGAAGCGGCGGGCGTAGCGGAGCTTTGCTGAGACTTTTTGAAAACGCCCCTCCCGGGGGTCGAAGAGCTCGACCGAATCCAGCGTTCCCTCCTTCCCCCAACCGCCGGTCAGCAGCACGCGCCCGTCGGGCAGAAGGGTGGCCGTATGTTGCTGGCGTGGGCCGCTCAATCCTCCCGGCACGGGGTCGAAGCGCTCTCCCCTCGGGTCGAAGAGCTCGGCGTCGGCGAGGGCCTTTCCCCCCTCCTGTCCCCCTGCAAGGAGGACGCGCCCATCGGGGAGCAGGGTGGCCGTGTGGGAGCGGCGGGCCCGCGCCATGGGCGCCCGCAGGGGGCGGAAGCGCCCTCGCCGCTCGCTCCCCGGGCCGTGCTCGAAGAGCTCGGCGAAGCGGCCCATTCTCCCCTCTGCCCCCCCCGCGAGCAGCACGCGCCCGTCTTCCAGGCGCGTGGCGGTGTGCTGCTGGCGGGGCTGAAAGAGGGGCTGGTCGAGGGGCTCGAACGCCTCCCTCCCCGGGTCAAAGAGCTCGGCGCTCCTCAGCGCCCTCCGCTGGTCGTTCCCACCTGCCACCAGCAGCCGGCCGTCCGGCAGGAGAGTGGCCGTGTGGTCATAGCGCCCGTCCCGCATCCGACCCCGGACGGGCCGAAAATGCCGGCGGCCCGGCTCGTAGAGGATCCCGTCCTTAAGGGCCACCTGGTAGCTGAACCAGCCGCCGGTGATGAGCACCCGACCATCGCGGAGGAGGGTGGCCCGGTGCCAGCCCCGGGCCTGGAGTAGGGTGGAGCGCAGGAGCTCGAAGCGGCCGCGCCCCGGGTTGAAGAGCTCGGCGCTTGCCAGTGGGCCCGTCTTGGTGAGGCCGCCCGCCACCAGGAGGGAGCCTCCCCGCAAGGGGGTGGCGGTGTGGCCGTGGCGGGGTTCCTCCATGGAGCCGGGCCCGCCGAGGCCAGCGGGACAGCCGAGAGCCAGGAGCGCGGGGGAGGCGAGGGCGAGGCCCCGCCCGCACGTCGCAAGGAACTCCCTCCGGCTCAGCGCCAAGGCCGGTCCCTCATCCTCTGGAGGCCGCATCGCACCCCTAGTTTCCCACTTGCTGGCACCCCAAGACAAAGGGTATAAGCGAAGCAGGGGCGAAGCAGAGGAGGGATCAGACCGTGGAACGAGGAACTCCACCTGAGCATCGTCGAAGGCGCCCTCCGAGTCCGCATTGGGGCGGGCGCCTTGCTCTCCTTCTAGCCCTCGGCACCCTGGCGGCCGGCTGCGCGCGGGCGCCCGTCCGGGAGGTAGAAGCGAGGGCCGCAGGGAAGCGGGTCCAAGGGGTGTCCGTCGAGGCGGAGAACTTCGACTTTGTGCCGAACCGCATCCGTGCGAAGGCGGGGGCGGAACTCAAGCTGCGAGTGCGCAACACCTCCTTCATCGGGCACAACCTCACCGTCCTCCTCCCCGACGGGAGGGTGGCGGGGTCGGTGGACATAGATAGCGGAAAGTCCGCCGAGCTCTCCGTGCGCCTCCCGCGTGCGGGCAGCTACGTGATCTACTGCGACAAGTTCCTCCACCGGACCTTCGGGATGGAGGGCGTCATCGAGGTCCGCTGACTGGGGCCCTCCCCTCCCGTGGTAGTGCTCCCCATCCAACTGCGCCGGGAGTCGAGGCCCGCACCTTCACGTTTGAGGCGATCCCGTGACCTCCCGGCGTGAGGAGGGGCCCGAGTGGCTCGAGGAGGGAGACTGGCCCCTCGAGGCGGTCGCGGCGAACCTGGCCGACATGGCCAGGATGAGCCGGTGGGTGGGGCTCACTGCGCGGCTCTCGCGCAGGGTCGCCCGCTGGGCGCGGGGGAGCGCCTCCTCCCTCATCGTCGAGGTGGGCTGCGGCCGAGGGGGACCTCGCCCGGGCGCTAGCCCGCCGCCTGAGGCGGAAGGGGAACAATCCCCGCTTCCTCCTCATCGACTGCAACCCACAAGTGCTGGCCTGCGCCCAGGAGTTTCTAAAAAATGAGGCGGGGATATCCTTCGTCCGGGGGGATGCGAGAGCCCTTCCCCTGCGCGAGGGGGGGTGCGACTGGGCCCTCTGCGTCCAGCTCCTCCACCAGTTCGACCCGGCCGAAGCGAGGGCAGCCCTGGGCGAGCTCGACCGCGCGGCTCGGCTAGGGGTGCTGGTTGCGGATGTTCGGCGCAGTGCCCCCCTTCACTTCCTCTTGCGGCTCCTGATGAGTGCCTGGGGCTCTGCCCTCACGCGACACGACGCCCCCCTCTCCCTGCGCCGCGCCTACACGGCGAGGGAGGCCCAGGGGCTCGCCCGCGGTGCAAAGCTCCACCACCTCCGGGCCCGAAGCTGCCCGCCTGCCCACTGGCAACTCCTGGGCCGGAAGGCATAGCGGGGTCTCTGCGGCCGGGGGA
>JBHIBR010000015.1:0-13042 GCA_046759145.1 Nitrospinota bacterium
TCCGAGATCGCTCCCAGATGGACCTCTTCCTCCGGGGGGAGGGGCCCTCCAGGGTGGGGCGGTGGCGACTCCGGCTCGACCTGGAGGGGCCTGCGGGAGCGCCGGCCGAGCTGGAAGAAGATCCTCTCGAGGCGCGGCTCTCCCTCGAGTCGCGAGTTCAGCTTCTTGAGGATGGTCCCTTCCATGAGCTTCAGCTCGTGGAGCCAGGCGGGGCCGTCCACCTCCACCCAAAGCCGCCCCCCCTCGGCATCACAGGGGCGAGCCACCCGCGCCACCGTTGGCCCCACCACCTCCTCCCACAGCCGCCACACCTCGCCCCGCCCGAGCCGCGCCCCCCAGGGCGCACTCCGCCGCAGTCCCCGGAGCACCTCGCCCAGGGGCACCGGCTTCTTCACGCGGAGACCCTCTCCGGGTGGGCACCCTCGGCGAGGAGCTCCCCGATGGCGGCCATCACCTTGTTCATAACCTGCTCGCACACCTCTCGGGTCAGGGGCTTTCCGAACTCCTCCCCCAGCTCCAGCGGGGGTCCGAAGCGCACCTCGATGCGGCTCCCCAGCCGGGGCCAGATCCGCCCCGGGGGCAGCATGCGGGCCGTGCCGCGGATGGCGGCGGGGATGACCCGGGGGCGGGCGAGATGGAGCAGGCGGCCAACTATCCGCTGTCCCCTCCCCAGCCGGCCGTCCCTGCTGCGGGTCCCCTCGGGGTAGAGGATCACCTTGCTCTCCCGCATGAGGTCCACCAGCCGCCACATGGCGCGAAAATCGTGGCCGCCCCGCCGCACAGGGAACGCCCGCAGCTTGCGGATGAGAAAACCCAGGAGCGGGACGCCGAAGAGCTCCGCCTTCGCCGGCTGCCAGGGAAGCTCATCGGGATAGGCCTGGAGCGCACAGAGGGGGAGCACCACCACATCCACCGCAGAGAGATGGTTGGAGAGGATCACCACTCCCCCGCCCGGCGGGAGGTGCTCCAATCCCCCCACCTCCAGGCGGTTCAGCCTGCGCAGATAAAATCGCACCACCCAGAAGCTTACTCGGATAAAGGAACGCCCTAAGGCACTTCCTGCTCCGCCCATGCTCGAACATCTCCCGGGCATAGCCTATTTCGAGATTTTACGTTCTGCCCCACCCGCGCGCAAGGATAACTCCCCGCCCGCGAGCCGGGTCCTTCCGGGCGGGGCGCAGGTGTGCTATACCGTTCGCGGGAGCAAGCCCGCCAGGGGAAGATCGCGCTGGGGTGTGGAGCCCATGGAGGCGAAGCTCAATCCCCTCATCTTCCGCGAGTACGATATCCGTGGGGTTGTGGGCCAAGACCTCACCCAGGACACGGTGCGCCTCCTGGGAAGGGGGATCGGCACCCTCCTCTTCCAGGAGGGAGCCCGTTCGGTCGCCATCGGGCGGGACTGCCGGGAGAGCTCCGGACCCTTCTACCGGGCGCTCGCCCAGGGCCTCCAGGCGGTGGGCCTGGACACAGTGGGGATCGGCATGGTCCCCACACCGCTCCTCTACTTCGCCACCCACATCCTGGGGGTGGGGGGCGGGGTGATGGTGACCGGAAGCCACAATCCTCCGAAGTTCAACGGATTCAAGGTTTGCCTCGGAACCGAAGCGCTCCATGGGCCCCAGATCCAGGCCATCCGCCAGCGCATCGAGATCGGCCTCCCCCAGGCCCCGGGCCGACCGGGCCGTTCCCGGGAGGAGGAGGTCCGCGAGCGCTACCTCGCCCTGGTCCACGGGAGCTTGCGCCTGGAGCGGCCCATCTCGGTGGTGGTGGACGCAGGGAACGGCGTGGGCGGCCTGGTGGGGCCTGAGGCCATGCGCCTCATGGGGGCCGAGGTGCACGAGCTCTACTGCGAGCCCGACGGGCGCTTCCCCCACCACCACCCCGACCCGCTCGTCCCGGAGAACCTGAGGGCCCTGATCGAGGAGGTGGTGCGCCGGGGTGCCGAGCTGGGCGTGGGGTACGATGGGGACGGCGACCGCCTCGGGGTGGTGGACGGCACGGGGAGGATCGTGTGGGCCGACGAGCTGCTGATCTTCTTCAGCCGCGAGGTCCTGGAGCGACGGCCGGGGGCGCCCATTGTGTTTGACGTCAAGTGTTCCTCGCGCCTCATGCGCGACATCGAGGCCCACGGCGGCCGGCCGGTGATGGCGGCTACGGGCCACTCCCTCATCCGGGCGCGCCTGAAGAGAGAAGGGGCGCCGCTGGCGGGAGAACTCTCGGGGCATCTGTTCTTCGCCGATGAGTATTTCGGCTACGACGACGCCATTTACGCCTCGCTGCGCCTGCTCAGGTTCCTCTCCCGCTCGCCGCGACCGTTCGCCGAGCTGGTGGGGGAGCTGCCCCCCGCGGTCGCTACCCCCGAGATACGCGTGGAGTGCGACGACGCCGCGAAATTCCAGGTGGTGGAAGAGCTCCGCGCCCACTTCCGGGAGCGCTACGAGACGGTAGAGGTGGACGGGGTGCGGGTGAACTTCCCCCGCGGCTGGGGCCTGGTGCGGGCCTCGAACACCCAGCCGGCCCTCGTTTTGCGCTTCGAGGCGGAGGACGCCTCCTCCCTCGATGCCTACCGTGAGGAGGTTCTGGGGAAGCTCCGCGAGTACCCCGCCGTGCGGTTCCCCCGTGACTAGCGTGCGCCGTCTCTACGACTGGGTGCTCGGCTGGGCGGAGACCCCTTTCGGGATGCCCGCCCTCGCGGCGCTGGCGGTGGCGGAGGCCATCTTCTTCCCCTTCCCCCCCGACCTCCTCCTCGCCGCCCTCTGCCTCTCGATTCCCGCGAACGCTTGGCGCTACGCCGCGACCTGCTCGGCGGCCTCGGTGATAGGGGGGATGGGAGGATATGCCGTCGGCCTCCTCCTCCTGGAGACGGTGGGGCGGCCCCTCATCCAGTTCTACGGCTTCAGCGAGCAGTACCTCTGCATCCAGGACCTCTACCGTCGCCACGACGCCTGGGCGGTGACGATAGCGGGCTTCACGCCCATCCCTTACAAGGTTTTCGCCATCGCGGCGGGGGCTTTCCGGATTGACCTGGGGGTGTTCATCCTCGCCTCGGCCCTGGGCCGCTCAGCGCGCTTCTTCCTCCTGGCCGCCCTGCTCCACCGCTTCGGCTATCCCATCCGCCGCTTCATTGACCGCTACTTCAGCGCCGTCACGGCGGCCTTCGCCATCCTGCTGGTGGGTGGGTTCGCGGCCGCCCGCTGGCTCTTCTGAGGCCCCCCTTGGCCCCTCCCAGACGAAGGACCTCCCGAAGGAGCCCCGCCCTCTTTGCCCTGGTGATGGCGGGAGGCTCGGGGACGCGCTTCTGGCCGGCGAGCCGGGAGGCGCTCCCCAAACAGTTCCTCAAGCTCCTGGGCGCACGCACGCTCCTCGAGGAGACGGTGCGCCGGCTCCGGGGGCTCGTCCCCCTCGAGCGGACGCTTGTGGGTACGGGGGAAGCGCACGGCGAGCGGGTGCGGGCGCTCCTTCCGGGACTCCCGCGCGAGAACATCCTGCTCGAACCTGCGGGCCGAAACACAGCCCCCTGCATCGGCCTGGCCGCCCTCCACGTCAAGAGCCGGGAGCCCGAGGGCGTCCTCGCCGCCATGCCCTCCGACCACTTCGTGGCGGAGGCTCCTCCCTTTCGGCGCGCGCTGCGCGCCGGGGCGCTGGCCGCGGCGGCGGAGGACCTGCTGGTCACCGTGGGCCTCTCCCCCACGCGGCCGGAGACGGGCTACGGCTACATCCGCAAGGGCGCCTCCCTCGGCGCACGGGGGGGCCAGGAGGTCTTTGCGGTCTCACGCTTCACCGAAAAACCCGACCGGGCCTGCGCCCGCCGCTACCTGCGCTCAGGCCGGTATCTCTGGAACGCGGGGATCTTCGTCGCCCGGGCGGAGCGTTTTCTGCAAGAGATCGGCCGCCACCTCCCTGCTCTCAGCCGGGAGCTTGAGCGGATTGCCCGCGTCTTAGGGAGCGCGCGAGAGAGGGAGGGCCTTCGTCGGGCCTTCGCCCGCATCGCGCCCGTCTCCTTCGACTATGGGGTGATGGAACGGGCGCAGAGGGTGGCCGTCGTGCCGGCGCGGGTGAGGTGGAGCGACGTGGGGAGCTGGTCCGCGCTGAGGGACCCCGCATTGGGCGGACTGGATGGGGAGGGGAACCTCTGGCTCCTGCCCGCGGGGAGCCGAAGGGAGGCGGCGGGAACGAGGCGCACCATCGTGGCGAGCTCGAAACCTCTGGTGGTGGCCCTGGGGGTGAGCGACCTCGTGGTGGTGGAGGCCGAGGACGTCCTCCTCCTCTGCCACGCCGAGCGCGCCCAGCAGGTGGGAGACGTCGTCCGCGCCCTCCGGGCCAAGGGGCTTAGGCGCTTCCTCTGAGGGGCGGGGATTGCAAGAGGGACTCACCCTCAGCCGGGCCTTGGTGCTGGGGGCGGTTCAGGGCTTCACCGAGTTCCTCCCCATCAGCAGCTCGGGCCATCTGGTGCTCTTCCAGCGCTGGCTGGGGCTCCGCGGGCCGGAGCTCGCCTTCGACATCCTGCTTCACCTGGCGACGCTGGCGGCAATCGTAGGTGTCTTCCGCCGTCCCCTGGTCCGCCTGCTTCGCGGGGCGGTGGCCTGGACCTGCGGCCGGCGGGATGGGGAGGCCCTCGGGCAAGCGCGCCTGGTGGGCCTCCTGGCAGCGGGCACACTTCCGGCGGCGCTGGGGGGGTTCTTCTTCCAGGAGGCCATTGAGGGAGCCTTCTCTTCGCCGCGGCTGGTGGGTCTGTTTCTCCTCGTGACCGGCGGCTTCCTCTTCCTCACCCGCAGGAGGAGCGGCGGGAGGGCGGAAGAGGCTCTCGGGTGGCGGGACGCCCTCCTCATCGGCCTCGCCCAGGCGGCCGCCATCCTGCCGGGCATCAGCCGCTCGGGCGCCACCATCTGCGCGGGACTCGCCCTGGGCCTCAGGCCGGAGCTCTCCGCGCGCTTTTCTTTCTTCCTGGCGATCCCTGCGATCCTCGGCGCGGGGGCGCTGCGGGCGGGGGAGCTACTGGGCGGCAACCCGGCTGCGGCCGGCGTCTCGCTGGCCGGGGCGCTTGTGGCGGGAGCCGTGGGCTACGGGGCGCTCAGGCTTCTGCTGCGCATGCTCCGGGGAGCGAGGCTTGGAGCTTTTGCCTACTACTGCTGGGCGGTGGGCCTCCTCGCGCTACTCGGCCCGGCTTAGCGGCGCGCCACCCCACTCCCGGAAGAGCAGCTCCGCTGGATGGAATCCCCCCTAGGGTAGCGCGCGCAGGTTTTGTCGCTTTCCGCTATGAAACTGCCACACGCGGACCGGTCGGCCAAGGTAGCAGTACCCAAATTTGACGGAGCCATCGCAAGTTGGACAAAGTTTTATCGGAATGTTAGCTATATAGACCGCCTCTCGGCCCATAATATAGGATCTCAAACTCTCGCGATTCACTGTCCACTTCATAGATAATTCGATATCGCCCTAGTTTGAATCTCCACAGACAAAGCCAGCTGCCTTTAAGATGATTTATGCCTAAAGGATTACTAGGATGTCGGAAGGGATTTCTTCTTATTGAAGAGATCGCCTCCTCGTATTCTTCCTTTCTCCTAGCGCCTTCTTTTCTTAGCGCGTTCTTGACCCTCCGGTTTTCTTTGCGGAGCTTGAAGTCTCCTGGTCTTTGGGGATAAAGTTGAGATGGCATTCGGTCTTTGTCTTCCCCTTAGCAACCTGCGCCGGAGTTCCTTGTCGGAGGCAACCTCTGCGGTAGCCGTCCAATCAGAGATGGCACGGGCCAACCCAAACCAATCTCCTTCTCGAAATGCCGCGATGCTATTGCAAAAAATATCCGTTGCGAATTGTAAAAAGGATTGCCTTGGTTCATTGCTGTAAAGTATAGAAACTATTTTTTGGCCCGTCTCAACACTCGGAAACTCTTCATCCATATGGTAGCCGAACAAAAAAGAACCCGCCGTTTCAACGGATCTGAATTCTGCTCCTGCACCCAGGACAACAACTCCCTCAACTCCTTCCCATGACGCGGGCCCGCTTTGAGCTTCGCCCATTTTCCTGAGACTCTGCCAATCAATACGAAACATAATTAGCGCAGTGTTCATTTTCTTTTGAGCTCCCCCAAGGATTGAGCCTCAACGATTTGGAGGTTCTTGGGAAGAATCTTCGTTCCATACTTTTGCTCGTGTTGAGCTAAAGCTGGCAACAGGATGCCAATCAATTCTCCGGCCGTTTTAGGATCTAAAATAAGTTGAGCGACAATCTGAACTGATAGTGGTCTTGTATCCGGGTGACTCTGGCCAAAACCTAGATAAACAGATTTTTCCGAAGTTACTACCCGCACAAAATCGCAATACGGTATCGGCAACTCCTCGACAAGCGAGTAATCGTATTCAGTTTTGGGGCCTGGAGCCCCTTTCGGCTTCTGTTCGTCAGGCATGCTCAATCCTCAAGCGCTTGACTAACTCCCAAGACCCATACCGCGACAGATTACGCCCAAAACCAATAATACATGGGCGCAAGAACTCCGTCAAACGAACATGCTGGTTCCCCGCTGCGCTGGCCCTCACCCCCCTCCCCTCACCCGGTCGATGTACTCCCCGGTGCGGGTGTCGATCTTGACCACGTCGCCCGCGTTCAGGAACAGGGGGACCTGGACCACTGCGCCCGTCTCGAGGGTGGCGAGCTTGCTCCCGCCCGTAGCCGTGTCCCCCCGGACGCCGGGCTCGGCCTCCGCTACGCGCAGCTCCACGAAGGTGGGGAGCGCCACCCCGATGGGCTCCCCCCGGTGGAAGAGCACCTCCGCTACCACGTTCTCCTGGAGCCACCGGGCCGCATCCCCCATCTGGTCCCGGGCGAGGGTCACCTGCTCGAAGGTCGCTGTGTCCATGAAATGGAAGAGGTTTTCTTCCCGATAGAGGTACTGCATGGACCTCTCGTCCAGGTCGGGCTCGTCCACCTTGTCCCCCGAGCGGAAGTTCCGCTCGAGCACCCGCCCCGTCTTGAGGCTCTTGAGCTTCGTGCGGACGATGGCGCCCCGCTGGGCGATCTTCGAGCGCCGGAACTCCAGGATCACGTAGGGCTCCCCATCGAGCTCGATCTTGAGCCCGCTGCGGAACTCGCTGGTCGAGACCATGGGCTCGCCTCCGCTCCCCTCTCAGAGGACCTGGAAATCCTTGGGGATGGAGGAGGTGAGCACCTCCCCTCCCCGGGCCGTCACCCTCACCATGTCTTCGATCCGCACCCCGCCCCAGCCGGGAAGATAGATGCCGGGCTCCACCGTCACCACCATGCCCTCCGCGAGGGCGCCCTTTGACTGAGGGGAGAGGCGGGGGGCCTCGTGGACCTCGAGCCCCACCCCGTGCCCCAGGCCGTGGCCGAAGTGGGAGCCGTAGCCCGCATCCTCGATCACCTTGCGGGCGGCCGCGTCCACCTCCCGCACATCCGCCCCCGGCCGCACCGCAGCGATGCCCGCGCGGTTGGCCTCCAGCACCACCCCATACACCTCCCGCGCCCGCCGGGAGGCCCGCCCCAGGCAGTAGGTGCGGGTGGTGTCCGCCCGGTAGCCATCCACTACACAGCCGAAGTCCACCACCACCAGCTCCCCCCTCCGGAGGCGCTTCTTCGCGGCCATCCCGTGGGGGAGCGCCCCCCGGGGGCCCGAGGCCACGATGGTCTCGAAGGCCACCCCCTCCGCCCCGCGCTCGCGCAGGCGCCGCTCGAGGGCGAGGGCGAGCTCACTCTCCCTCGCGCCCGGCCGGAAGAGGGGGAGCGTATCGGCGAGACCCGCCCCGTTGAGCGCCGCCGCCCGGCGCAGGGTGCGGAGTTCTCCCTCCTCCTTCCGGGCCCGGAGCTCTTCCACCAAGCCCTTGACGGGAAGGAGCCTCACGCCCGAGAGCTTCCGCTTGAGCTCCCGGTAGGCGGAGTAGGAGAGGTGCTCTTCCTCGAAGGCGAGGCGCGGGAGGCGGAGCCTCCGCACCTCGGCAGGGAGGCCGTCGGCCTGCTCGCGGTACTCGACCCGCCGGAAGCGCTTCACCTCGGCGGCGGCCTGGGTGCGGTAGCGGAAATCGCTCAAGAAGGTCGCCCTCCGCCCCGTCACCAGGCAGGCCCCCGCAGAGCCGGTGAAGCCCGTGAGGTAGCGCACGTTGGGGAGGTGGAAGACAACGAGGGCCTTGAGCTCTCGCTCCTTGAGGAGGGCGCGGAGCGCCGCGAGGCGTCTCTTCATCGCCCCCCTCGCCGCCCCGGCCGCTTCACCCAGAGGGCGAGGCCGGCCCGAAGGGCGAGCTCGTAGCCCAGGGCGCCGAAGCCCGAGATGGTCCCCGCCGCAACCGAGCTCACGAAGCTCACCTGCCGGAAAGGCTCGCGGGCGTGGGGGTTTGTCAGGTGGACCTCGATGACGGGGAGGCCCGTCCCCGCGATGGCGTCCCGGAGGGCAACGCTTGTGTGGGTGAGTCCCCCCGGGTTGAGGATGCAGCCCACACAGCGCCCCCGCGCCCGGTGGAGCGCATCGATGAGCTCCCCCTCGTGATTGCTCTGCAAATACTCCAGCTCCACCCCCGACTCCTGGGCCAGGGCCTTCAGCCGCGCCTCGATCTCGGCCAGGGTGGTGCGGCCGTAGAGTTCGGGCTCCCGCACGCCCAGCAGGTTTAGATTAGGCCCATTTAGCAAGAGGATGGTTGGCATTTCCTCATCCTTTTTCTGAGGTTGCCGTTAGGGGATCTCCCCCTCGAGGGCAGGGCGGAGGAGCTCTTCGGGCACTCCCCCGCGGACCTCCACCCGACCCAGCCTGCGCATGAGGACGAACCTCAGCTTCCCCTCCCGCGCCTTCTTGTCGCGCCCCATCTGCTCCCTCAGGGCCTCCCCTTCCCCGGCAGGGGCCTCGGTGGGGAGCCCCAGCCGCCTCAGGAGGGCCACCACCCGGAGTGCGTCCTCCTCCGGGCAGAGTCGCCGCGCGACCGAGAGGCGGGCCGCCGCCGCCATCCCCGCCGCCACCGCCTCCCCGTGGGACCAGTGCCGGTACGCCGAAAGCGTCTCCAGGGCGTGGGCGAAGGTGTGACCGAAGTTCAGGATGGAGCGGATATCCCTCTCTTCCCGCTCATCCGCCTCCACCACCCGCGCCTTGGCCCGGCAGCATGCCGCGACCACCCGGAGGAGGGCGTCAGATTTTAGGGAGAGGACCGCATCCAGCTCCCGCTCCAGGTAGGCGAACAGAGGGGGGTCGGCGATGACCCCATATTTCACCACCTCCGCCATCCCGGAGCGAAACTCCCGCTGCGGCAGGGTCCGCAGGGTCGCCACATCGGCGACCACCGCCCCCGGCTGATAGAAGGCGCCAATCAGGTTCTTCCCCCGAGGGTGGTTCACCGCGGTTTTCCCCCCCACGCTGCTGTCCACCTGGGCGAGGAGGGTGGTGGGGACCTGGAGGTAGGGGATCCCCCGCAGGAAAGTGGCCGCCACGAAGCCCGCGAGGTCCCCCACCACGCCCCCCCCCAGGGCCACAAGCCCACAGCCGCGGTCGAAGCCGAGGCCGATGAGGGCGTCGTAGAGGCGGAAGGCCTGCTCGAGGGATTTGGAACTCTCCCCCGCGGGCACGGCCAGCAGTTCACTCGAAAACCTCGCCGCCCGGAGGCTCCCCAGCGTCGCCTCCCCGAGGAGTGGCCCCACCCGCTCGTCCGTCACCACCAGGGCCCGGCCCCCCGGGATGGCCGCCCGGGCACGGCGGCCCACCGTGGCGAGGAGGCCCTCTCCGATGTGGATGGTGTAACTCCACTCCCCGAGGCGCACGCGGACCGCACGGTCGCGGACGGTCCGCCCCATCCCGCTCACCGCGCCCCCCCCACCGGGCCCCCAGGCCGCGGGCGGCCCCGGATGCCCCGCAGCGCCAGCCCCGCCGCCACCCCCATGGCAGTCGCCACCTCGCAGACGAAGTCGGGGTCAACGAGCTTCTCGTCCACCGCGACTGTCTCGAAGGGGTCGAAGCGCTCGGCGTGCACGCCGAGGGATTCCGCCAGGTATCGTTCCAGGCCCAACAGAAGACTCCCGCCGCCGCTCAGGACCAGCCGCTCCAGCCGGACATCGGGCGAGAGCTCGCCCAGGAACTGGAAAGAACGGCCGAGTTCGTGAGCGAGCCCCTCGAGTCCCTCCTGGAGGATGGCTCGCACAGAGTCCTTCGTTCGGTGGACCGATTCGGGGGGCTCACTCCTGCCCACCTTGATGGCCTCTGCCACCTCGGCGCTCACCCCCAGACCCTTTCCCAGAAGGCCGGTGAGGCGCTCCCCACCCCAGGGGATGGTCCGTGTGAAGAGGGTCTGCCGTTCGGTGGACCGACCTCCCCGGAGGATGTGGAGGAGGGTAAACTGGCCCCCCACATCGACCAACGCCACGGCGCCCTCGTGGGGCCCCACCCCCAAGAGCTCATACGCCCGCTCGAGGGCCAGGAAGTTCAGGTCGAGGGCGATGGGCTCGAGCCCCAGCTGGCGCAAGAGGTCGGCGAGCTCCCGCGCCTGCCCGCGCCGAACGGCCACCAGGAGCACCTCGAGGCATCTCCGGTCCTCCTGGATGGTCTCCCCGATGACGGCGTAGGAGAGGCGGGCTTCTTCGGGTTCAAAGGGGAGGTATTGCTCCGCCTCGGCGGGGAGGGATGCCGCCAGTTCCATCTTCCCCATGGGCGGCACCCGGAGAGGGACGGCCACCGCCCCCGGCCCCGAAAGCGAGGCCACCACCTGCTTGGTGCCCACCCTCTCCCGTTCCCAGAGGCTCTCCACAGCCTCCATCACCGCTTCGTGGTCGCGGACCTCGCCCCCCTCGATCGCCCCCGGCGCTACGGGCGCCATTCCGAGCCGCCGCAGAGCGAGGCTGCCCCGCCGGCTCTCGAGCTGGACGAGCTTGACGGCGTGGCTCCCGATGTCGAGGCCCACGGCCGGCCGAGGCGCTCGCCCGAAGATCACAGGCGCCTCCTCCCCTTTCTGCCAGTCGGCGCCAGGCGTCCCTTGAGCCCCGGGAGGGCCCCGGAAGGCGCCAAGCCCGGACGGAGCCTGCGCCGGGGCGTTGAGAGGCTCTCCCTTTTCAACGGCACTAGAAGCTGAAGGGGACCGGCGTGAAGGTGAGCACCAACGCCGCCAGACATGCCAACCCCACTGCCACCCGGCTGCGCCCCAGCGGGACCCCCTCGTCCGCCACGGGCGGGTGGCGGAAGCCGAAGGCAAAGATGAGCACTGCCCACAGGGCCCAGCCGGGCCAGAAATAGACCAGGCCCAGCACTGCCAGCAGGGAGAGGTAGGCCGGCACCCGATGGAAGGGGCGGAAGAGGGCGTAGACGATGTGGCCCCCGTCGAGCTGGCCTGCGGGCAGGAGGTTCAGGGCGGTGACGAAGAGCCCGATCCAGCCTGCAAAGGCCACGGGGTGGAGCGACACGGTGAAGGCATCGAGGTCCACCGGGTGGACGAGCTTCACCAGGAAGTTGAACAGGAGCGAGCTCCCCAGGGTGAGGCCTCCCCAGGCCTCGCTCGCCGGCTGGACGGAGGAGAGTTTGAGGCCCACCAGGATGGCGGGGATGGCCGCGGCGAGCCCCGCCAGGGGTCCTGCGGCCGCCACGTCCATGAGGGCCCGGGCGTGGGGGATGCGGGATCGGATCTTGATGAATGCGCCGAAGGTGCCCAGGTAGGTGGGCGCCGGGATGAAGTAGGGAAGGGTCGCATCCACCTGCCAGCGGCGGCTCATCACGTAGTGTCCCATCTCGTGGCAGATGAGGATGCCCATCAGGGTCCCGGCAAAGGGGAGGCCGCTCAAGAGCAGGCCGGGATTCTGCCAGATGCTCCCCGAGCCCACCCCGGCCTGGACCGCACCGGCGAGGAGCGTGGTGACCAGCGTGATGAGGAAGAGGACGAGGTTGACGACCGGAAAACCGCGCCGGGGCCGAAAGGCCAGCGGGGAGCCCGGGCGACGGGGCGCCCGGGGAAATCCGCGCGGCACCCTCCCGGGCCGGTAAAGGGGCCCTCCGTTCCTTCGCCAGATGTCTCCTTCGCTCGGTGGACCGACGCTCGGTGGACCGACGCGCATGCTCACCTCCATGGGCCCAGAATAATACAGGCCCCCGGAAGCGGCAACCGGGAGGGGGAGGGGGTGGGCTAGGATGAGAGGCTTCCCTCAACGGGGCTAACAGCAGGCGGACCGAGAGCCATCGGCGCACCCCCCCCTCACCTCCCCCAGAGCGCCCGGCTGAAGAGCGCCATGAGGGGGATGACCTCCAGCCGGCCCAGCAGCATGAGGAAGGAGAGGAGCCACTTGGCGAGAGCGGGGAGGGCCGCGTAATTCTCCGCCGGCCCCACCGCCCCGAGGCCTGGCCCCACATTGCCGAGGGCGCTGGCCGCCGCCGAGAGGGCAGTGAGGAGGTCCTGGCCGAGGAAGGCGAGGACGAGGGTACCCACCCCCCAGGCCGCCAGGTAGAGGAAGAGGAAGGCCTCGAGGCCCCTCAGCTCGTGGGGGGTCGCCGTGTGGCCGTTCGCCCGCACGTGCACCACCGAGAGAGGGTGGAGGACGGCCCTGAGGTGCGCCCCCGCCACCCGGGCCAGGAGGAGGAGCCGGATGTGCTTCATCCCCCCTCCCGTGGAGCCGGAGCAACCCCCGAAGAACATGAAGAGGAGGAGGAGCCCCTGGGCGAAGGCGGGCCAGGCGCCGAAGTCGTAGGTGGCATATCCGGTCGTTGTGAGGATGGAGGTCGCCTGGAAGAACCCGGCCCGCAGGGCCGCCTCGCCCGAGGCGAGGCCGCTCGCCCCGACGAGGGAGGCGAGGAGCAGGCCGCCGGCCAGCACCACGGCGCCGTAGAGGCGGAACTCCGCGTTTCGCACGAGCGCCCCGAGCTCCCCCCGCAGGGCGAAATATTGGAGGCCGAAGTTGGTCCCCGCCAGGAACATGAAGAGCACGATGGTCCACTGGATGAGAGGGCCGGGGTAGGCGGCGATGCTCGCCGTCTTGGGGGAGTAGCCGCCCGTGGCAAGGGTGGTGAGGGAGTGCAAGAGGGCCTCCCAGGGGGGCATGCCGAAGAGGGAGAGGAGGAGCAGCTCGGCCAGGGTGAGTCCCA
>JBHIBR010000016.1:0-12965 GCA_046759145.1 Nitrospinota bacterium
CTCCGCCGCGGGCCCCGGGCTCCCTGGGCAGGTCGGGTCCGGGAGGCATTACGCCGTCTTGTGCGGAGGGACCTCTCGGAGGGCGAGCTGATGCGCGCGGCCCAGAGGTTCGGCCGAGGGGAGGCGGGCGCCCTAGCCCGGTGGGAGCTGGCCCGTCGGGCCAAAGCCGCGGGCCGCGTGAAGGAAGCGAGGGAGAGGCTTCAGGATTTCATCAAGGATTTCCCCCAGCACGAACGCGCCTGGC
Source organism: Nitrospinota bacterium (assembly GCA_046759145.1). Lineage (GTDB taxonomy): Bacteria > UBA8248 > UBA8248 > UBA8248 > JBHIBR01 > JBHIBR01. The sequence continues at coordinate 245 of JBHIBR010000016.1, forward strand.
AAGCGCGCGCCGCCCTCCGGGAGCTTAAGGAGGAGCTTGTCGCAGACCCGCGGAAGATAGGGGTCCTTCTGCCTCTGTCGGGACCGGGCGCGGAAGCGGGAAAGCGCCTCCGTCAGGGCATCGAGCTTGCCCTCCGCGCGGCGGCGGGGATAGTGGAGCGCCTGGGGCTTCGGCTCGTGGTGCGGGACACGCAAGGAGCCCCGGGCAAGCCCGGGCGGGCGGCAGAGGCGGCCGAAGGGCTTGCGGGTAGAGGGAAGGTCATCGCCCTGCTGGGTCCTTTCTTCAGCAGCCCCACGCGCGCCGCCACCGCCGTCGCCGACCGCCACCGGGTGCCGCTCTTGACACCTTTCGCCATCGACGGCGACATCCCACAGACAAGCCCGTGGGCCTTCCGCAACTCTCTCACCAACCGCCAGCAGGCCGCGGCCGTGGCAGGCTATGCCACGGAGCGGCTGGGGCTCCGCCGGTTCGCCATCCTCTATCCGAACGAGCGGCAGGGGGTGGAACTGCGGGATCACTTCCGCCAGAGGGTCGAGGCCGGAGGGGGGCGGGTTCTGGCCCAGGCGGCTTACCCCGTTGGCGCGAGCGATTTTGGCCGCCAGATCCGTCAGCTCGGCGGCATGGACGACGACGAGGTGAAACGGAAGAAAGAGCGGTTGCCCCCTCCCGCGCCGGGGGAGCCGCCTGCCCGGATCCCCCAGATCCCGTACGAGGCCGTCTTCATCCCCGGCGATTCGGAGCCCGCCGCCCTCATCGCGCCCCAGCTCCTCTTTTACAACATCACCGGCGTCCGCCTCCTGGGAGCGCGAGGCTGGAACTCTGCCAAGGTCGTCCAGTACGGGGAGAAGTACGTCGAGGGGGCCATTTTCGTGGACGGCTTCTTCGCCCAGTCTCCCTTGCCCCGCGTGCGACGCTTCGTGGAAGAGTTCGGCCGGGCGTTCGGCTCAAAGCCAGATATCATCTCCGCCCTGGCTTACGACAGCCTGGGCATGCTCCTTCAGGTATTGTCCCGGGGGGCTCGGACGCGGAGCGAGGTTCGAGATGGGTTGCTGCGGCTCCAGAATTTCCCGGGCGTGACCGGCCGCACCTCCATGGGCGCCGATGGAGACGCCCAAAAGGAACTCTTCATCCTCACCGTGCAAAAGGGCCGCATCGTCCAGCTGGACACCGAGGCACCGGTCTCCGCTCTCAGGGTACGCGGTTCGGGGCCTTCCTGAGTACCCCCCCTACCCACCGGCCCCCTGCAGATCCTGGCGGAAGAAATCACCGGGGGAGGGCACGGGCTCAGGGCGGGCCTCCTCCGGTTCCGTACCTTTCACAAAGGCCACCCCGAGGCCTCCGGGAGCGCCGGGGCCTACCCGCCGGCCCGTCTTCGGGTCGATTCGGACGAAGGTCACGCCGGGGGGGACAGGAAAGTCCTGGACCGGCAGGGCGGCATGGGTGGCCTTCATGTATTCGAGCCAGATCGGGAGCGCCGCCCGCGCTCCCGTCTCATTTTTCCCGAGGCTCCCCCTTTCGTCGAGCCCCACCCAAACGGCGGCAAGCTGATGGGGGGTGAAACCCACGAACCAGGCATCTTCGAATTCGTTCGTCGTCCCGGTCTTCCCGGCTGCGGGGCGGCCGAGTTCACGGGCCCGCTGGCCTGTCCCCGAACGGATGACGTCCCGGAGCAGGGAGGTGAGCACATACGCCTCCGGAGCAGGAATCACCTTCTCCCGCCTGACCCAGCCCTTTTCCAATACCCTCCCCTGGGCATCTTCCACCCGCTGGATAATGTAGGGCTCCGCCCGAACCCCCTGCGCGGCGAAGACCGCATAGGCGCCCGCGAGTTCGAGCAGGGTTACCCCCGAGGAGCCCAGGGCGAGGGAGAGATCCTCAGCAAGAGGAGTCGTTATGCCGAGCCTCCGCGCCCGGGCCACCACCTTCCGGACGCCCAGGTCCCGGAACAGCTTGACCGTGGCTACATTGCGCGAGTGCACGAGGGCGTCCCGCAGCGTGGTGGGCCCGTAAAACCGCTCCTCGAAGTTGGTGGGCTTCCACGAGCGCTTGAGCCCAGCCAGGGTCTCCTCATAGATGACCGGGGAGTCCACAATGAGGCTGGAGGGGGTGAATCCATTTTCCAGCGCTGTCGAGTAGGTGATGGGCTTGAAAGCAGAGCCGGGGGGCCGCACCGCCTGGACCGCGCGGTTGAACTGACTGCGGGAGAACTCGTAGCCACCCACCATGGCCCGGATGGCCCCTGTCTCGGGGTCGAGGCTCACGAGGGCCCCCTGCACCTCCAGGGGCTGTGCGAGGTCGAGGGAGAGACCTCCGAGGACCTCTCTCTCACCTTTGCGGGGCTTGACCAGGATCACCATTCCCGGGGCAAGCACTTCCCGTAAGTCCCGCAATCTTGCGTAGAGCCCGTCGCGGGAGGGCTCAGGCCGCCGCGCCCAGGCCGCGGAGGTGATAGAGATCCTCCCCCGGCCCCGCCGCAGGGCCACATCGGCTCTCGCGCGCCCCACGGCGGTGACCACTCCCACCCGCCATCTCCCCGAGCGGATCTCGGGCCATTCCTCCCGCTTGCCCACCACCCGCTCCACTTGCTCCCAGGAAACCGCTCTACCCCATCCGAACGCCACCCGGCCGAGAGGCCCCCGGTAACCCCGCCGCCGGTCCAGCGCCTCCAACCCCCGCCGCAGCGCCCGGATGGCCGCTCGCTGGGCGTCGAGGTCGATAGTGGTGTAAACCCTCAGACCCCCTCGGTAGAGAAGAGTGGCCCCGTAGCGCTTCTCCAGGTAGCGCCGCACGTGTTCCACCGCATAGGGCGCTTCGCTGGGTTGGGGGTCGCGTCCGGCGAGACGCAAGGGCTCCCGCCGCGCCCCGGCCTCCTCAGCGGGGGTGATGAAACCCTCCCCCCGCATCCGCCGCAGCACCTGAGCCCTCCTCCGCAGGGCCCTCCGGGGGGAGACGTAGGGGCTGTAGCGAGCCGGCGCCCTGGGCAGGCCCGCAAGGAGCGCCGCCTCGGCGAGGGTGAGAGCGCCTATGCTTTTGCCGAAGTAGAGCCGCGCCGCCGCCTCCACGCCATAAGCGCCGTGGCCGTAATAGACGAGGTTCAGGTAGAGGTTGAGGATGCGATCCTTCGAGAAACGTCCCTCGATCCGAAGGGCCAGGATGGCCTCCCGGACCTTGCGGACCAGGGTTTTCTCGGGGTTGAGAAAGAGGGTCTTCGCCACCTGCTGGGTGATGGTGCTTCCCCCCTGCACCACCTCTCCGGCGCGGAGATTGGCCCAGGCGGCCCGGAGAATGCCGACGGGGTCCACGCCCCGATGACGGTAAAACCGGGAGTCCTCGATGGCGAGAGTGGCCTGGCGGAGATGAAGGGGGACTTCGCTCAAGCTCACGAGGTAGCGTTTTTCGACGAAAAACTCCCGCAGGAGACGGCCGTCCGCAGCGAATACTTTCGTGACGAGGCTCGGACGATAGTTCTCAAGGGATTCCACCTCGGGCAGTCCTCGGGCGTAGCCCTTGTATAGGGCCAGGCCCCCCACCGTTCCCGCAACCATCACAAAGAAGAGGAGGGCGCAAACGGCCACGATGAGGAGCCAAGCCCACCGCCTTTGGGAAGGGAGCGACTTATCCGACCGACCCATGGATGGCCTCAGAAAGAGTTTCGACTTTGCGGCGCAAAGGCCTCACCACAACCGCAACCGTCGGGAGGCCAAAGCCGAAAGGCCGAAACCTCACACAGAGCCCTCTCACCAGGTCACCGACCCACCCGAGATGTTCAGCGCCTGGCCCGTCATGCCCCCCGCCTCCTCCGAAGCGAGATAGCAGGCGAGAGCGGCCACCTCCTCGGCCTCCAGGAATCGCCCCAGAGGGATGCCCTCCCGGAGCATGGCCATGGTTTCCTCCTCACCCTTGCCCGCCAGACGGGCGAAATCCGGTCGGCTCGAGCGCACCATTTCGGTGTCCACAAAACCGGGGCAAATGGCGTTCACGGTCACGCCCGAGCGGGCCACCTCGAGAGCGGCCGAGCGGGTGAAGCCGATGACGCCGTGTTTCGCGGCGTGATACGCACTCCGATGAGGGCCCCCCATCTTCCCCGACACCGAAGCGAGGTTGATGATCCGCCCCCACCCCCGTTCGACCATCCCGGGGAGGAGCGCCTTGGTGCAATAGTAGGTGGCGGTCAGGTTGACCCGCAGCGTTCGCTCCCAGAGGTCGTCGTCGTGGCCTATCACCGATGCATGGGCTAGAAGCCCGGCGCTGTTGACGAGGACGTCCACCCCGCTCAGCGCCTCCTGAGTGCCGGTTGCCATCCGCTGAACCTCCTGCGCATCACTCACGTCACAGACTACCGCCACCCCCCGCGCCCCCAACCTCTGGACCTCCGAGGCCACCTCCTCCACCTGGCTCCGAGTGCGGGCCACCACCGCCACCCGGGCGCCCTCCCGGGCGAAAGCAAAGGCAATGGCGCGACCGATGCCCCGCCCCCCACCGGTGACGAGGGCACCCTTGCCCTCGAGGCGCCCTCCGGCCATCAGCCTTCACCGCCGGGAACGCTTGACCCGCATTCCCGGAGGCGCCCGATGGGGGAGCGCCCCCGGGCTCTCGCGAAGAGGTCTCGCAGCGAGAGGGCGAGTTCCCGGTAGCTCTCCATCCGGGTCAACGCCTCCCGGAAGGCGGCGCTCCCGGGAAGCCCCTTGGTGTAGGCGACCATGTGCTTCCGGCCCTCCTTGACCGCGCGGCCCTCCCCGAAGAGGAGCCGGAGGCGCTCCAAATGGTCCAGCGCCACGCGGAGCCTCTCTCTGAGACCCGGGGGAGGGGCCAGCTCTCCCCACTCGAAGAACCCGCGCAGTCGGGCGAAGAGCCACGGATTCCCCACCGCCCCTCGCGCCAGCATGATGGCGTCGCAGCCTGTCTCGCGGAACATCCGCACGGAATCCCGGACGCCTGCCACTCCGCCGTTTCCGATGACCGGCACCCGCAGGGACGCCTTGATGCGAGCGACAGCCTCCAGATCCACCTCTCCCCGAAAGAGGTCCTTCCGGCTCCGGCCGTGGACGGCGACTGCGGCCGCCCCGTTCTCCTCCACCGCGCGGGCGAAGCGCTGCGCTTCCGCCGGCCCCTGCGAATCCCAGCCGGTGCGCATTTTCACCGTGATGGGGCAGCCCACCGCCCCCCGCATGGCCCGCACGAGGCGTCCCGCCAGCTCAGGCAAGAGGAGGAGGCGCGCCCCCGCTCCGCCCTCCACGACCCTCCGGACCGGGCACCCGCAATTGAGGTCGATGAGGTCAGCGCCGGAGGCCTCCGCAATCCGTGCCGCCTCGGCCAGCGCGGCGGGCTCCTTGCCCATGAGCTGGACGGAGATCGGCCGCTCAGATGGGTCAAGCCGGAGCAGATCGAGGGCCTTGGGGTGACGGCGGACCAGGGCCTCCGCGCTGATCATCTCCGTCGAGACGAGGGCGGCGCCCATCTCCCGGGCGATCTGGCGGAACGGAAGATGGGTGTAGCCCACCATGGGCGCCAGGAAGAAACGCCCGGGGATGGGGACTCCCCCGACGCAAAGACCTTCGCCCGGCCCCCCAGGAAGAGTTGGCATCCTTTCCTCTCTCCTCAGACCGTGGCGTCGGAGAGCTCCCAGTCCGGGAGCGCATCCATGTCCAGATAGTCCCGGAAGGCCTCGGGTCCCGCTTCCTTGAGGAGGAAGTGCCCCGCGCAGGCCACCATGGCAGCGTTGTCCGTACAGTACCGGGGCGAGGGGAGGAAGAGCTCCCACCCCCACCGGGCGGCCTCCTCCTTGAGCCGAGAGCGGAGCAACCGATTGCAGACCACTCCGCCTGTTGCCACCACGCGGCTCAGCCCTTCCTGCTCCGCCGCTCGGACCACCTTCTCCACCAGAACGTCCACCACGGCTTCCTGGAAACCCGCCGCCAGGGAGCGGGCCACATCGGGAGGACAACCCCCGGGTCTCTCCCAGGGGGGACACGAGGGGTCGTCCCGGTAGTAGCCCTGTTCCCTGAGGAAGTAGAAGAGAGCCGTCTTGAGACCGCTGAAGCTGAAGTCGAGCGAATCCCGCCGGAGGAGAGGCCGGGGGAAGGGATGGGGCTCGGAGGAACTCCCCTCCCTCTCCCGGAATTCGCGGTGAAGGCGGTCGATGAGGGGCCCACCGGGATAGCCCAGTCCCAGGAGAGCGGCCGCTTTGTCAAACGCCTCCCCCGCCGCGTCGTCCAGGGTGGCCCCCAGGAGGGAAAACCCCCCGTGGTTCTCCGCGCGGTAGAGATGGGTGTGACCTCCCGAGAAAACCGCGCCCATGAAGGGGAACTCGATTCCCCCCTCTAGGAAGGGAGTATGGAGATGGGCCAAGAGGTGGTGCACCCCCACGAGGGGTAGCCCCCGGGCATAAGCGAGCGCCTTCGCCGCCGAGAGGCCGACCAGAAGGGCGATGATGAGGCCCGGCCCCCGGGTGACCGCCACAGCGTCCACCTCTTCCAGCGACGCTCCCGCTTCGCCCAGGGCGGCCCTGATGACGGGCTCGATGTTCTCCACATGGCGGCGGGAGGCCAGCTCGGGGACCACCCCCCCGAAGCGGGCGTGGACCTCGTGCTGGGTCGCCACCACGCTCGCCCGGACCTTCCGGCCATCTTCCACCAGGGCAACGGCCGTCTCATCGCACGAGGTCTCGATGCCGAGGACCAGCATAACCCGGTCTCCCTCCGCGGGGGCCGTCCTCACCTTGCCGCACCCACCGCGACCGGGAGACGGGATCCCTCGGGCAGGAGCTCCGATACGCGTACCAGGTCCACCCCCTCACGAGCGAGCTCCGGGAGGCCAAGGCGGAGGGCCGCGATGGTGGCAGGGTGAGGGTGGGCGATGGCGATGGCCGAACCCGCACCCTTCGCCGCCCGGATGAGCTCCCGCAGCGCCGCCAGGATGGCATCCTCCTCCACCTCGTTGTCCATGAAGATCGCGCGCCGGAGGATGGGAACGCCAAGCCGGCGGCCCACCCGGGAGGCCGCTGAGCGGGGAGTGGTGAGGCTATCCACAAAAAAAAGACCTCTTCCCCTCACCTCCTCCAGCACCACCTCCATGGCTTCCTCGCTCTCGGTGAGGCGCGAGCCCATGTGGTTGTTGACGCCCACGGCGTGAGGAACTGCATCCAGAGCCTCCCGCACGCGCCGGCGCCACTCCTCCCTTCCCATGGCTTGGAGAAGGGCGCCAGGGCCTGGGTCCTCCCAGGGGTAGCCCAAGGGCTCCATGGGAAGGTGCAGGAGCACCTCACGCCTTTTCTCGCGCGCGGCCCTGGCGATCCGTTCGCTGGCCGCAAGCCCTGGAAGGACGGCAAAGGTAAGCGGAGCGTCCAGGGCCAGGAGCTCCTCCGCGGGCCGCCACTGATGTCCCAGGTCATCGACGATGATGGCCACCCGGGGGCGGCGCGAGCGCCCAGCCTCCGCAGGATCCACCCGGGCGAGCGGCCAGTGGATCTCGACCTCGTGTGTAACCGCCCCCGGAAGCCCTGCGCGCAAGGAGACCATCCTTCCCCCAGGCCCCCGCTCGAGGCTCAGAAGCTCCGCCCCGCTCCGCGCCAGGGCGCGGCGCAGCCCCCGCTCAAGGAGGACCGACGAGGGAAACCCGGAGAGATGCAGCTCCTTCCGCCTCCAAGTCCAGCGGGCGAGGCCTCGCCTCCTCGCTTCCATCTCCTCCCGCGAGCGCCTTCGATCTACGCCGAGGGCGTCGAAGGCTTCGTCCAGGGCCCCCTCAACGCGTTCCGCAAGGCCGGCTACGTCGGAAAGACCCGCCGCTAGACGAAGGGAACCAAGGAGCTCTCTCCCCTTCCCTCCCTGGGACCAGAAGGTGAGCGCCAAGAGCAGGGAAAGGGCGATGATGGCGCCCGCGAGGAGGGGTCCGACCGGAAGCGAGTTCCTCCGGCGGCGCGCCCGGTCCTTCTCAGGCCCTGTCCGGGTGCTTCCGCCCATGGGTCCCTCGAGCCAGCCGAGCCAGGAGAATCCCTCCCCTTCCGCCTCAGCTCGCCTCGGGACGCTGGAGCCGGGTCTTGCGGAAGACGTCCCAGCTCTTGAGGAGCTCCACCGCGCGCTCGAGCTGCACATCGCGCTGGCCGGTGGGGGGCCTCGGCCCGGCCGGCGGCGGCTCTCGGGGGCGAGGCGTCTCTCCCTCCGGGGCCCTCAGATGGCGCTCCAGGTCCCGCTCTCGAATGGCTCTGCGTCGCGCGGCGCCCGCGGGCGGGGGAGCGGCGGCCACGAGGATATCGGGCTGGATACCTTTCTCCTGGATGAGCCGCCCCTTGGGGGTGTAGTAGCGGGCCGTTGTGAGCCGCAGGCCTGAGCCGTCGCTCAGGGGGACGATGGTCTGGACGGAGCCCTTGCCGAAGGTTGGCTCCCCCAGGATGAGGGCCCGCGCCAAGTCCTGCAGGGCGCCGGCCACGATCTCCGAGGCGCTGGCGCTACCCGCGTTCACCAGCACCACCATCGGGAAGCCAAGGAAACTCCCTCGACCGCGGCTGACAAAACGATGGTTCTGGTTGGGGAGCCGCCCCTTGGTGTACACCACCAGCTGGCCCCCCGGGAGGAACTTGTCCGCCACCTCAATCGCCTGCTGGAGGAGGCCCCCGGGATTGTTCCTGAGGTCCAAGACCAAGCCCCGGAGGGGCTTCTGGCTCAGCCGCCGCAGTGACTCCTCGAGTTCCCGCCCCGTGGATTTGTGGAAGTTTCGAATCCGCACATAGCCCACCTGGCTCTCGAGCATGCGGCTCCGCACGCTTCGCACGCGGATGATGTCCCGCACGATGACAACGTCGAAGGGCTTCGGGACGCCCTTCCGAAGGATGGTGATGGTCACCTTGCTCCCTCGGGGGCCCCGCATCCGGCGCACGGCCTCCTGGAGGTTCATCTTCTTCGTGGAGGCTCCATCCACTTTGATGATCTTGTCCCCCGCCTTGATCCCTGCCCGGTCGGCGGGAGTCCCCTCGATGGGGGCGACCACGGTGATCAGGTCGTCCCGGATGGTGATCTCAATCCCCAGTCCGCCGAACTTGCCCTCCGTCTGCACCTGCATCTCCCGGTAGACCTCCGGAGGGAGATAAGAGGTATGGGGGTCGAGAGTCCCCAGCATTCCCTTGATGGCGCCCCGGATGAGCTTCTGTTGGTCCACCGCCTCGACGTAATTCTCCTGGACCAGGGAGAGCACCTCGGCGAAGGTCTTCAGGCGCTCGTAGCCCTCGTCCCGCGCGGGAGCCTTCTGGGCGTATCCCCCCGCGGCGAGCGAGAGGCCCAGGGCCAAAACGAGCAGGGCCAGCCAGAGGGGGAAGCGCGAGAAGGAGCGGCGCATGGGATAGTCTCCTCTTTCCTTACCGGGGGCGCGCGGCCAACCAGGAGAAGGGGTCCTGGGCCTCAGCCCCATGCCGAATCTCAAAGTAGAGGATGGCTCCCTGAATCGAGCCAGCGTCCCCCACCCGCGCAATCACCTGCCGGGGACCCACCCTCATGCCTTTCTCGACGAGGAGGTCGGCGGCATGCGCAGAAATACTATAATACTGCTCCCCGTGGTGGACAATCACGAGATTTCCGTATCCCCTCAACCAGTTGGCAAACACCACCTCCCCGCCGTCCACAGGACGCACCGGCGCGCCCCGGGGAGCGCGCAGGGTGATGTCCCGCTGCGCCTTCTGCCCTCGGCCGTTTGGGATCACCCGCCCCTCCACAGGCCAGGGCAGCTTCCCCCGCTTGGAGATAAAGGGGGCGAGGCCCTTGAGCGCGCCCTGTCGCTCCCGCGCCAGGCGGTTGAGCATCCGGACCAGTTCCCTGCGCGCCTCTTCCAGTTCCCGCATCAGCTGGTCTCGGCGAGCCTTCTGCGCGCGAATGCCCTCCAGGAGCCGCTCCTTCTCGTTCCAGATGGCCGCCACCTCGCGCCGTTCCCGCCTCGCCAGCGCCCGCAGGCGGGCGAGCTGCCTTCGGCGGGCCCGAACCGAGCGGCGCAGCCGCCCGAGAGAGCGGGCGCGCTCCCGGAAGGAGCGGATCGCCTCTGCGTCCACCGCGGCGATGCGCCGGAGGTAATGTAGACGCTCCCAAAATTCCCGCATCGAGCGCGCGCCCACAAGCAGCCCCGCCCGAAGAGGGGCGGGCTCCATGTAGAGGGCGCGCAGGCGCCGGCCGAGCTGCTCGCGCCGGGCCTCGAGGGCGCGGGCCAGCCGCCCCTCGCGCCCCTTGAGCCCCCGGAGCTCTCGGCGGAGCTTCCGGAGGCGGAGGTTGTAGATGCGGATCTGCCCCTCCCGCAGGGCGAGGCGGGTCCCCAGCCGGTCGAGCTCCTGGAGGAGGGAGCGAGCCCTCCTCTCCCCCTCGGCCTCCCGGGCGCCCTCGCGCTCGACGCGGCGGCTGAGCCCTTCGAGCTGCCGCTGCCGGCGTGCGATCTCCCGGTCGATGCGCGCCACCTCATCGGAGGCCGCGAGGGCGGGGACAGAAGGCGCAAGGGCAAGGATAAGCAGAGGGGGAAGAAAGACGCGCAGGGAACTTTTTAAACTTGAGATGTTACAGTAGACTCCGCAGGGTAATCTACTGATATACAAATATTTGGCCATTTATTTACGCTCCAATATCCCGCAGAAAGCGGCCCAGCGAGAGGAAGCTCCCGAGGGCGCCCAGGAGCGCCCCTCCCCCCACCATCCCTAGCGCAAGCTCCCGTCCGAAGAAGCGAAGCTCCACCGCGCCCCCCAGCACGAGCTCCACGCCGGGAAGCAGAAGCAGGTAGTATCCCCCCGCCGCGCCCGCCAGGGCAACGAGTGCCCCCAGCGCCCCGTGGATCATCCCCTCCAGCACAAAGGGGGTGCGGATGAAGCCCTCCGTCGCCCCCACCAGGTGCATGATGGCGATCTCCTCCTGCCGGGCGTAGAGGGTGAGGCGGATGGTGTTCGAGATGATGAAGACCACCCCCAGGCCAAAGACCGCCGAGAGGACCCCCGCCGCCAGGCGGATGAGGCCGATGGCGTCTTCGAGCTTGCGCAGCCACTGGCGGTCATACACCACCCGCTCCACGCCCGGGGCGGCGGCGAGCCTCCGGGCGAGGGCCGCCATGCGCTCCCCCCTATCCGCCCCGTCCCGAAAGCGCGCCCGGTAGGAGGCGGGAAGGGGGTTTTTGACCAGGCCCTCCAGGATGGCCGAATCCTCGCCCAGGCGTTTTCGGAACTCGCGCAGCGCTTCCTTCTTCGAGATGTAGCGGAGGCGACCCACCAGGGGCTCTCTCCTGATCATCCTCTCGACCGCCCGCCGCTCCTTCGCCCCGGCATCATCGCGCAGATACACGGCAACCTGGAACCGCTCCCCCCAGCCCTCCACCAGGCCGCTCAGGTTCACGAGAACGAGCCAGAATGCCCCCAGGATGAGGAGCGCCACCGCCGTCGTTCCGACCGCAAGGGCGCTCACTCCGGGGTTCTGGCGCATCCCGGCGAGGGCCTGTCCCAAGAAGAAGGGGAGCGAGCGCAACCACCTCATGACGCCACCAGCCGGCCCCGGTCGAGCCTGAGCACCCGCCCCCCCACGTAGCCCACAAGCGTCCAGTCGTGGGTTGCCACCACCACCGTCGCCCCCATGGCGTGGGCGCGGCGGAAGAGTTCCATCATATCGCGGCCCGTCTCGGAGTCGAGGTTTCCGGTCGGCTCATCGGCCAAAAGGACGGCGGGACGGTTCACGAGCGCCCGCGCAATCGCCACCCGCTGCTGCTCCCCGCCCGAGAGGAGGCGGGGCAGGAGATGCTGTTTTTCGGCGAGGCCCACCATCTTGAGCACGCCATACACCCGCCTTCGCGCCTCCCGGGCCCCCACGCCGATGGCGCGCTGGCAGAACTCCAGGTTCTCGAAGACGCTCCGGCGGGGCAGCAGCTTGAAGTCCTGGAAGACGAAGCCCATCCCTCGGCGGAGGTGCGGCAGCTCGCGGCGGCGGATCCGCGTGACGTTTCGCCCCGCCACCATCACCTGGCCCCGGTCGGCACGCTCGGCGCCGAAGATGATCTTGAGGAGGGTGGTCTTGCCCGCCCCGCTCGGGCCTGTGACGAAGGTGAACTCGCCCGCCTCGACGGAGAAGGAGACCCCCTCGAGGGCGGGACGCCCTCCCCCGTAGCGCTTCGTCACCTGCGAGAGGCGGATCATCTCACATCGGCGGGGCAGAGGGAGAGGGCGCAGGCTCACGCCATTCCTGCGCCTTAGGGGCGGATTATAGGGGGAGAGGGACGAGAGGGCAAAGGTTCGGGGGAGTGGGTTATAGGTCCGTGGGTCAACAGCTATTTATAGCTCATCAGGAGAAATCGAGGATTCCCTCGGCTTTTTCGCAGCCAACCTGCTCGCCTTGTAGTCCAGTTCATAAATAAAGTTCAAAAGATCCTCGATTATCTCGATGGCAAGCCCGAGATCTTCCCGAGAGGGTGCCTCCAGCTCGTGCAATGCCCTGTTGCCAATGAATCGAAAGCCATGTAGGTCATCGACGATGTTCGCCGGAAGGAGCCTCTTCAAACCCTCAACCTTTTCCTCAATATTTTTACCACTAATCCCTTTGTCTTCACAAATGCCCTCCAGGAGAGCCCTGGCCCCGGCTGCACAAAGGACATTTAAGCTGCCGTTGTACGCGTGTATGATCTCCCGATAAATAGAGAAAAGCTTTTCGGGGAGAGCCTTGAATCTCTTAGAAGTTATCCCAAAACCTGCCTGAAGACGCTATAATTCCGCCACGGTCCCCCT
>JBHIBR010000017.1:0-12959 GCA_046759145.1 Nitrospinota bacterium
CTCCCCGGGGCTGACCCCCGCCTCGGGCACTCTCCCTTCCACACTCCGGGAGGCGAAACGCCCCCCCAGCGCAAGGACCAACGTCTCTCCCACCCGCAGCGGCACTTCCCGGGAATGCCACTCGCCATCCACCCGCTCGAGGCATTCCAGCTCCCGGAAGGCGGCCCGCTCGGCAATCTCCTCCACCCGCACCGCAACGAGGTCTCCCTCCCGGAGCGTCCGGGCGCGATGGAGAGGGATTCGCGTTGTCTCCAGCCCGAGCAGGCCTTTGAGAAAAAGCCCGCGGGCGGTGGTCGAGACCCGGTCAATGTGCACCGGCGGCCTCCTCCACGGGGACCGGGGCGAATGCCTGGTGGAGCTGCTCAAGCAGGTCCACCGCCTGGCGGCTCGGGCCTGTCAGGCCTGTGTTCACAACCGGGAAGAATCCCTGCACCTTACAGAAAACAGCGCCCGGCCCGATTTCCTTTCCCCTCTCGGCTACCGAACAGGTGAGGAGGAACTCCTCCCCCTCCCGGAGCTCCCGCATCCGGCGGCCCGGGCGGAGGTAGCGTGGACGTCCCCTCTCCAGGCAGTAGATGCCCGCCGGCACTTCTCCTGTCACCCGGACGGGACACTCCGAGGTGTTTCGCAAGAAAAGCTGAAAGCCGTGAAGCTCCTGGTAGGCACGGACCTCGTTCTCTCTTTCGGCCTCCTCGGGAGGTTCCCCCGCCCCCAGCAGGACCGCCAGGTGGTAGAAGGTGGAGGGCGGAGGCCCGCCCGCGAGGCTCTGGAGCTCGCTCATGAGCTGCGTGGTCCCCAGCAGGCGCGGGTTCACTTCGAGGGGCCAAAGGCGCCCTTCGCCAGCGACGAAGTCCACTCCGAAGATGCCCCGGTAACCCAGCCCGCCGAGCCACCTTCCTACCCGCAGGGCCGCATCGAGCACGGCTTCCTTGACCGCCCGGGACACCCCCTGAGCGTAGGCGGAGTAGTCGCTCCCCGAGTAACCGAAGGGGTGGGCGGCCGAGTGCGGGACCCCGCTGAGCTGGACCGAAGGGTTCCCCAGGAGTACCTTTTCCCCGAACACCAGGGCGGTCGCCCCGATTGAGGGACCCCGGAGATGGCGGGTCACGATGAGCTTCCCACCCGGTCCCTGGTTCTGCGCTGCCTCCTCCAGGGCCGCCCTCCAGGCGTCCTCGCTCTGAACGAGGAAGGTGGCGCTGCCGGCCGAACCCACGGGGAGGGCGGCGACGAATGTGGGACCCAGTCGCTCCCGGAGCTCGGGGTAGGAGAGCTCGTGGTCGAGGGCGACGAGGCCGGGCGGAGGTTCGAGTCCCAGGCGGGGCAGGGCCTGCCGGAAGGAGGCCTTGTCGTCCAGCGCGCTCTTGAGGCGGACCGGGTTGGCCGCGATGTGGAGCTTCCCTCCAGAGGCGGCCGCCAGCTCCTCGAGGAATTCCGTGGAACGATACGGGATCAGATAGGCGGGCCTTTCGGATTCGAGAAGATAGGCCCGCAGGCGGTCCCCCCAGGGCCCTCCGTATCCCTTCACGAGCGCGCTGTGGGTCCAGATGGCTCGCCGGCTCTTCCCCCGCTCCAGGGAGAAGAAGCGGAGCTGGCGATCCCACTCGCGAGAGTCCTGGCCGAAGTCGCACGCCACGAGGAACTCCAGCGGCACCAGCTCCTCCACCGCGATGGCGTCGGTTGCCCGAAGGCCCTGGTATCCGAAGCGGCTCCCCGGGGGGACGACCGCCCGCAGGGTGGAGCGCAAGCGGTCGAGATCGAAAGGGGTTCCCATCATCGGCTTGCGCAAGGGCTTCCCCCAGGGGCAAGCTGGCCCTTCCCGCCGCCTCCCCTGCGGCGGTATACTGCACCTTCGCGGCGGACTCTCGCGCGCATGGAGAAGAGGTAATATAGCAAGGGCATGGGTCCTCCCACAAGGTCATCATTCGGTGTGTGCTGGCTCCCCGATTTGAACCCCTGAAAACCCCTATGCTAGCATAACGGCTTTCGGGGGGCGCATATTCACAGCCTTGAGAGCTATGGCGGGCCTGGTGGAGAGGGCAGAGAAGGGCGCGTCAGCCGAGAGGGAAGGGTTGGATGTCCCGGCCGGGGCTCGCGGGTGGCGGCCTCTCATCCGAAGCCTGCTCCGCGCGCGGCTCGCGCTGGGGGGGCTCCTTTTCCTCGCCCTCGTGTTCCTGGTGGCGGTGTTCGCGCCCTGGCTCGCCCCGCGAGACCCCACCGCCATCGACATCACCGCTCGCCTGAAGCCTCCCATCTGGATGGAAGGGGGGGACCCGCGCTTCTGGCTGGGCTCGGATGCCCTGGGCAGGGACATCTTGAGCCACCTGATGTACGGCGCCCGGATAAGCCTTCTGGTCGGCCTCTCTTCGGTGTTGATCTCCGGCTTTCTGGGTGTGACGCTGGGCCTTTTTTCGGGCTACTACCGGGGGAAGTTGGACCACCTGTTGATGGGGGTGGCCGACATTCAGCTCGCTTTCCCTTTCATCCTGCTTGCCATCACCCTCATGGCGGTGGCTGGCCCGGGCCTGCTGAACGTCATCCTGGTGCTGGGGGTGAGCCGATGGGTGGCTTACGGCCGGGTGGTCCGGGGGCAGGTGCTGGCGGTGCGGGAGCGGGAGTTCGTGGAGGCCGCCCGGGCGGCGGGCTACCGCGCCCTGCCCATCCTCTTCCTGCATATCCTGCCCAACGTGATGGCCCCGGTCATCGTCATCGGCTCGTTCGCCGTGGCGGGCAACATCGTCTCGGAGGCCGCCCTGAGCTTCCTGGGGCTCGGCATCCCCCCCTCCATCCCCACCTGGGGGGGCATGCTGGCCGAGGGCCGCGCTTACATCCGCCTGGCCTGGTGGATGGCCACTTTCCCCGGCCTGGCCATCATGGGCGTCGTACTGGGTATCAACCTCGTGGGGGACTGGTTGCGGGACTACCTGGACCCTCGGCTGCGAACGGAGGCTTGAGATGGGGCGCAACGGTAGGCTGTGCCGGTTCGGGGGGGGAGGTTTGGCCCTGGGGCTGGGCCTGCTGGCCTTGGTGGGCTGCGGGGGGGGCGACTCGGGAGCCGGCAGGCCCGTGGTCATCCTCCTCGGGGTGGACGCCAACAAGCTCGACCCCCACTTCATCACCTCCACCGTCGAGCTCGGCCTGGTGCAGAACGTCTTCGACGCCCTCCTCTTCCGCAACGACCGGATGGAACTGGAGCCCGCCCTCGCCACCTCGTGGGAGGTGGATGAGACGGGCACAGTGTGGACCTTCCGGCTGCGGAAGGGCGTGAAGTTCCACAACGGGGAGGCCCTGGACGCCCACGCCGTCAAGGCCACCTTCGACCGGATGCTGGACAAAGAGCTCCGGCCCACCACCACCCTGCCGCGGCGGATCAAGCTCAAGAGGGCGGAGGTGGCGGATGAACACACCGTCCGCATCCTGACGCGGGGGCCCGTGCCCAGCATGCTGGCCTGGATGGCGGCGGCGTGGATCCTCCCGCCCCGCTACTACCGCGAGCACTCTCGCCGCGAAGTGAGCCGCAAGCCCGTGGGCTCGGGGCCCTACCGGTTGGTGGAGTGGGTCAAGGACGACCACATCACCATGGAGGCCAACGAGGCCTACTGGAAGGGGCCTCCGGCGGTGCGGAAGGTCATCTGGCGCCCCGTGCCGGAGGGGGGGGCGCGGATGGCCGAGCTGGAGACGGGGGGGGCGGACATCATCGTCAACGTGTCCCCGGACCAGATGGAGATCCTTCGCCGCTCCCCGGACGTGCGGGTGGAGACCATCCAGGGGGGCCGCAGGGTGTTCATCGGCATCCGGACCGACAAATACCCCTTCGGCGACCGGAGGGTGCGCCAGGCGCTCAACTACGCCGTGGACTTCGCGGCGATCCGGCGCAATCTCCTAGGCGGGATGGGCCGGCGGATGAGCAGCATCGTCAACCCCCCCCACGCGAACCCCGCCCTCAAGCCCTATCCCTACGACCCCGACCGCGCGCGCAAGCTGTTTCGGGAGGCGGGCCTTAAGGACACCGATGGGGACGGTTTCTTCGACCGAGGGGGGAAACGGCTCGTCATCCAGCTCGACACGAGCGCGGGGCGCTACCTCAAGGACAAGGAGATCGCCCAGGCCGTGGCCAGCTACCTCGGCAAAGTGGGCCTTGCGGTGGAGGTGATCCCCCTCGAGTGGGCGGTCTACACCGCCAAGCGCTACCGGAAGCGGGACCCCGCTCCCCTCTACCTCCTGGGCGTGAGCTCGGGCTTCCGGGCCGAGCTGGACCTGGGGGTGCTCCAGAAAAATATCTTCATCAACCTCACCCGCTGGGATCATCCCGAGTTCGAGGAGAAGTTCGCCCTCCTGCGGCGCACCTTCGACCCGGCCCGGCGCCGGGAGCTGAGCTTCCGCCTCCAGGAGATCGTGCGGGAAGAGGCCCCCTGGATCTTCCTCTGGATGCAGTACGACATCTACGGCGTGGCCCGCCGCATCCGGTGGAAGCCGAGGCCCGACGAGCGCATCTACCTCTACCACATCCGCTACGCCGAGCGCCCCGGAGCCTGAGGAGGGCGTCGTGGGACGGTTCTTGCTTCACCGGCTGCTCCGGGCCCTCCTCGTGGTGGCGGGGGTGAGCCTCATCTCCTTCGCCATCCTCTTCTGGACGGGGGACCCGGCCACCCTGCTGATCGGGGAGGACTGGACCGAGGCCGAGGTGGCGGCCTTCCGCCACCGGATGGGCTTCGACCGCCCCTGGTACCTCCAGTACATCGACTTCGTCTCCAAGGCGGTGCGGGGCGACTTCGGGGAGAGCCTCCGTCACGGCCAGCCGAGCTTCGGGCTCATCCTGGAGCGGCTGCCTGCCACGCTCGAGCTGGCCCTGGCGGCGCTTTTCCTCTCCATCGTGGTGGCCTTCCCGGCGGGCATCCTCTCCGCCACCCGGCGCAATGGCCCCGTCGACTACAGTTGCATGGGTTTCGCCCTGCTGGGCCAGTCCATACCCGTTTTCTGGCTGGGGCTCATGCTGATCCTGGTGTTCGGGGTGCAGTTGCGCTGGTTCCCGGTGTCGGGCCGGGGGACGCTCGCGCACCTCGTGCTGCCGGCCATCGCGCTCGGGAGTTACTCCATCGCCCGCAACGCGCGCATCGTGCGCAGCTCCCTCCTCGAGGTGCTCCGCCACGACTACGTCACCACCGCCCGCTCCAAGGGCCTGGCGGAGGCGCTGGTGATCCATCGCCACGCCTTGCGCAACGCCCTGATACCAGTGGTGACCATCATCGGCCTCGAATTCGGCCACCTCCTCGGAGGGGCGGTCATCATCGAGACCGTCTTCGCCTGGCCCGGGGTGGGGCGGCTGATGATCCAGGCCGTCTACAGCAAGGATTTCCCGCTCGTCCAGGCGTCGGTGACCGTCACCGCCCTCATCTTCGTCACCTTGAACATCGTCGTGGACCTTCTCTACAGCGTCCTCGACCCCCGGGTGCGGATCTCCTGAGCTCGTCCCGCGGGGGGAGCGAGCCCGCGACCCGGAGGCCCTCGAAGCCCCGGCGGCCGCCGCTTGCCGCGCACAGATGGGCGGAGGATCGGCGCCGCGGAGAGGCCTTTCCTTCGGTCCGAGGAGCGGACCGGAATCAGGTAGAATCAGGGTGGGCCGTTTTCTTGACCTGCGGGAAGGGTAGGATGAAGAAACGGGTCGTATCCCTCATCGCCAGCAGCACCGAGATCGTCTGCGCGCTGGGTTTTGAATCCCACCTCGTCGGGCGCTCCCACGAGTGCGGCTTCCCGACCTCGGTGCAGCGCCTGCCCGTGTGTACCGAACCCAGATTCCGGGTCGACGGGACCAGCCGTGAGATCGACCAGCGCGTCAAGGCGGTTTTGCAGGAAGGCCTCTCGGTCTACCGGGTGCACGCCGACGTGCTGGAGAGGCTGCGGCCCGACGTGATCATCACCCAGCTCCAGTGCGAGGTGTGCGCCGTGAGCCCGAGGGAGGTGGGGGAAGCCGTCGGCCAGATCACGGGGTGGCAGCCCGCCATCGTCTCCCTGGAGGCCAAATGCCTCGCGGACGTGTGGGTGGACATCCGGCGGGTGGCCCAAGCCCTGGACGCCCGGAAACGGGGCGAGGAGCTCGTCGTCAGGCTTAGGGAGCGGATGGACCGGGTGGCCCGCCGGGTCGGGTGGCTGCCGCACCGGCCCACCGTGGCGTGCATCGAGTGGGTGGAGCCGCTCATGGCGGCCGGCAACTGGATGCCCGAGCTGGTGGAGATGGCGGGCGGGGTCAACCTCTTCGGAGAGGCGGGAAAGCACTCCCCCTGGATGACGTGGGAAGAGCTTCGCGAAGCGGACCCGGATGTCGTGGCGGTCCTCCCCTGTGGCTTCGGCCTCGAGCGCACGCGGAAGGAAGTGGGCGCCCTCGTGCAGAAGCCCGGATGGGGGGAGCTGAAAGCGGTGCGCGACGCTCGGGTGTACCTAATGGACGGCAGTCAGTATTTCAACCGACCCGGTCCGCGGCTGGCGGACTCTCTCGAGATCCTCGCCGAGGTGCTGCACCCGGAGATGTTCCGCTTCGGCTACCGGGGCAAGGGGTGGGAGCCGCTCTAGGCCCAGAGCTGCGGGGACGCAGCCCCTGCGGTCGGCGGGGAATTTCACGCGAGGTTTCTTCGTTCGATCAGTGAGGGAGGGGGGATAAGAGCGCCTGCGGCGGAGGGTTGACGGGTTTCTGCAGGGCGTGATTTGATGGCCGAGGGCCTGGGAGTCATGGGCTTGCTCACGCTTTCCGGCGGTTTTCATGGGGGAGGAGGAGATGGCCGATTTCGATAATCTCATCATGTGGAACTGCTACGTCTGACCTTACGCCTACCGGGCCACGGAGTGGCTCACGCGCCTTCAGGAAAAGCGGCCGGACCTCCGGGTGACTTACAAGGCCTTCCTGCTGGAGCAGGTGAACGCAAACCGCGAACCGGAGTGGAAACTCTGGGAAGACCGAAATTTTCCCAGCCGCGACATGCCCCCCCACGAAGCCGCCAAGTGTGCGGCCCTCCAGGGCGAGGAGGCCTTCCGGGAGTACCACCTCCGCCTCCACCGGGCGAAGCACCGCGAAGGGCGGGACATCACCAACCACCTGGTGCTCCTGGACATCGCCAGGGAGGCGGGCCTCGACGCGGACCGCTTCGCCGAGGACTTGAAGAGCGGCGCCACGCGCCCCCTCATCGGCCAGGAGCATACGGAGGCCGTCGAGACATACAGCATCTTCGGCGTCCCCACCATCCTCTTCGACGGCCAGGAGCCCACCTTCCTCAAGCTCTCCGAGGGGGAGTGGGAGGGGAAAGACGACGAGGCTCTCTTTGAGCTCACCGCCGCGCTCTCGGCCCGGAGGCCGTTCGTGCTCGAGCTGAAGAAGCCCGAGTCCGCCCGGCTGGCCGAGCGGGCGGCTGCCAAATATCGTCTGCGTCAGTGGCGTTGAGGGGCGTGGGGCGCGGGGCCGTCCGCCGGGAGGTTGAGACATGGCCACGAACCTCGCCCATCGGCCCACGGACCTAACCCTCGACAAGAGGGTGAGGGAGCTGCGGGTAGAGTGGGCGGATGGCCACCAGAGTGCATTCCCTTTCGAGTACCTGAGGAAACTGTGTCCCTGCGCCACCTGCCGCGAGGAGCGAGAGGCCGCCAGACAGAATCCGCTCCACCTCCTCCGCGTCGCCCCCACAGAGGGCCCGCTCGATGTGAGGCAGGCTTCGCAGGTGGGGCACTACGCCCTCCAGTTCGTCTGGAGCGACGGACATGGGACGGGGATCTACAGTTACGACTTCTTGCGGGCCATCTGCCCGTGCGAGGAATGTGAGCGGGCCCGCCGCGAGTCGGCGGAGGAAGGAGGGAGCTGATGGAAACCCGTGTCAAGCGCCCCGAGGAGCAGGAGAGCGCCGGGCCAAAGCGCCCAGCGGTGTGCCATTTCTGACCCACGACCGCCCTGGTCCTTCTCGTGTGGAAGGCAGCCAAGTGGGTGGGGCGAGGGGTCGCGCGCCTGATTGGCGTCCGCTGAGGCCACGAGGGGATTTCTAGTGCACCCCCGGCGGGGTGGAGCACGGGGGTAGGACCTTTGAGAAGCCCGCCCGCATCCTGGACATCTTCAGCCCGCCGCGAAAAGACTATATGGACTGAGGCATCGCTCGATTCGAACGGAACCTGCGCCTTGCAGAGTTCCGGTGATGTATGAAGAAGGTAAGTGCAAGTAGCTGAAGTATAGAGTTTTACTCTCGCTTCGGCCCCACCTCCGCCACCACCCTCTCCTCCCAGCGGAGGTAGCGCCTCGCCACCTCGGCGAGCTCCCTCTTCCCCACCGAGGCCACCTCCTTCGGGTAGAGCGCCTCCCTCTCGAAGCCCAGGGAGTAGCGCTCGTGGAAGGCGAGGTCGGCCGCGAGGGCGGCGTTCCGCTGGCGGTTCGCCAGGAAGGCTCCCAGGAGGAACTCCTTGGCCCGCTCGACCTCCTCGCCCGGCACCCTTCCCCTCCGGACCCGTTCCACCTCGCGCTCGACCACGCGGATGGCCTCTTCTCTCCTCCCGGGGCTGATGGCCAGGTAGATGCCGAAGGGTCCGGGGTCCAGCCCCGGCTCGTAGAAGGCGCTCACGGCGTAGGCGAGGCCCCGGCGGTCCCTAAGTTCGAGGAATAGACTCCCCCCCTGGCTCGAGAGGAGCGTGCTCAAGACCTCGAGCGGGTAGCGGTCCCGCGCCTTCAGAGGAGCGCCCGGGAAGCCCAGCACCAGGTGGGTCTGGTTTCCGCCGTCCATCGAGAGGGAGGCCGTCCGCCCCCGCAGGGGGGGAAGGGGCCGCGGGCGGGGTGGCCGGTGGGGGTGCCCCCTCCAGTCGCCCAAGAGCCGGGCAATGGCCCGCTCGGCCGCACCCGGGTCCACCTCTCCTGCGACTGCCAGGGCCAGGTTGGCGGGAAGGCCGTGTCGGCGCCAGAAGGAGAGCGCCTCCCGCCGCCCCAGCCGGCGCAGGCTCTCCTGTGTGCCCAGGACGTTTCGGCCGTAAGGGTGAGGGCCGTAGAGGGTCTGGAGGAAGAGGTTGTAGGCGCACCGTCCGAGGTCCTCCTCCTCGCGCCGTAGGTCCGCCAACATGTCCCGCCGCACCTTGCCCACCTCCTGGGCGGAGAGAGAAGGGGCGCGGAGGAGGTCCGCCACGAGGGCCAGCCCTTCCTCCAGGTGCTGACTCAGGAACTCGGCGGCGAGCCCCCAGCTATTGCGGCCAGAGAAGGGCTCGAGGCTCCCCCCCAGGGCTTCCGCGCGGCGGGCCACTTCGTGGGCCCTCAGCCGCTCGCTGCCCCGCACCAGGAGCTCTGACACCAGGCGGCACACACCTCCCCAGGTTGGCGGCTCCGCCCGGCTCCCGCCCAGGTAGACCGCCCGGATGGCCACGGTGGGCGCCACCCCGTTCGGGCGGACGAGGGCCACGAGGCCATTCTGGAAACAGATCCGGCGGGTGCCGCAGCGCTCGCGCACCCGGCGGGCGGGCAGAGGCGGAAGGCGAAGGCCGAGGATGGCCCTCCGGAGCGCCTCCGGGGTGAGCCGGGCAGGGGCCTCCTCGGGGAGGAGGGCGGCTACGGTCAGGTTGGAGGGTCTGAGGTAGGCGCGGACCACCCGCCGCAAGTCCTGCGGTCCCACCGCCTGAACCCGGGCGAGGAAACCCTCCTCTCCGCCCCAGGCGCCCCCCATCGTCTCGAAGAAGGCGGCCATGTGGGCCCGACTCTGGGCGGTCTCGCGCCGGAAGAGGAGGTCGCTCTCGATGGCGAGCTTCGCCCGGCCGAGTTCTTCCGAAGCGATCTCGCCGCGCTCGAGGCTCTCCCCCACCTCCCGGATGCCCCGCAGCGCGTCGGGCAGGGCGGGGGCATCCAGCGTGGCGCCCACCACAAAGAGGCCCGGGTCAGCCGTGTCGAGCGCCGAGGTGCCCACCCCGTGCACGAGCCCCCGCTCTTCCTTCAGCACCCGGTGAAGGCGCGCCGCGTCGCCGCCTCCCAGCAGGGAGGCGAGGACCCCGAGGGCGGGCGCGTCCGGGTGGGCGAAGGCCGGGATGTGGAAGGCGCAATCCAGGTGGACGAGCGCGGCGCGCCTCCGCCGGAGGGCCACCCGTAGGCGCCGCTGCGGTGGCTCAACCGGAGGCCGAAGGGAAGGCCCCGGAGGGGAAGGGGCCCGCCCCAACAGGCGCCGCACCTTGCGGAGGGTCTCCTTCGGATCCAGCGGTCCCGCCAGGGCCAGCACCATGTTCGCGGGGCGGTACCAGCGGCGGAAGAACCGGCGCACCCTCTCCGCCTCGAAGCCCCGCACCGTGCGGGGAAATCCCACGACCGGGCGCCGGTAGGGATGCCTGCGGTAGCAGGTGGCAAAGAGCAGGCTCTCGACCCGCAGGGCCGGGTCGTCATCCTGGCGGTGGATCTCTTCGAGGATCACCTCCCGCTCCAGGGCGACCTCGGCCGGGTCGAACTTCGGATGGAGGACAGCGTCGGAGAGGAGGTCCAGGCCGAGCCCGACGTTTTCCGCCTTCACGGTGAGGTAGATGGAGGTGTAGTCCGGCGTGGTGAAGGCGTTGATGTCCCCGCCGGCCGATTCCGCCTCCCGGGCGAGCACCCCCACGCCCCGGCGGGGCGTGCCCTTGAAGAGCATGTGCTCGATGAAGTGGGAGAGGCCCGCTTCCTCGGGCCGCTCGCAGCGGCTGCCGACCCTCACCCAGAGGCTGAGGGCGGTGACAGGGGAGAGGCCGTCCGGGAGCAGGATGACCGTGAGGCCGTTGGAGAGGCGAACGCGCATTTGCTTCTTCCAGAAGGGAAATTCCAGAGGGAGTCCGCGAGCCTTCTCCCCACTCTCCGAGCCCATTATTGGGCCGGGACGGGGCCCGTCAAGGTTGGGCGAGGGCTCCGAAAGCCCCCTCCTCGAGCCCGCTTCCTCTGTCCCGAGGGGGGAGGTTGCCAGGGGGAGCCGGGCGATGTAGACACTGGGTTCGGCGCGAGCCCGGGCCTTGGGTGCGCGATGGGCCAGACCCGGGAGGAGGGAGGATGGAGCACATCAAGTACTTTGTGTTCGTTTGCATCCAGCAGCGGCCCGCGGACCACCCCGAGGGTTGCTGTGCCCAGAAGGCTTCCATGGAGATCCTCCAGGCGTTCGTGGAGGAGGTGGGCGGCCGGCCCCTGTTCCAGAGCACGGGCGTGGCGGGCGCGACCTGCCTCATAGCCTGCCAGTTCGGGCCGACGGTGGTGGTCTATCCTGACGGGGTGTGGTACGCGGGCGTCAGGAAAGAGGACGTGAAGGAGATCGTGGAAGAGCACCTCGAGAAGGGGAGGCCCGTAGAGAGGCTCCGCTTAAAGCTCCCCGGCCCGCCGGAGGCCTGAAGCGGGCGCCCCCGCTCCCTCAGAAGACCTGGAAATCCCCGTGCTTCTTGAAATGCTCGACCAGCCCTCCGTCCGCCAGGATCCGGATCATCACGGGCGGAAGGGGGGCGACCGATAGCTCGCGGCCCTGGCTTTTGTTCAGGAGCTTTCCGGCCTCGAGGTCGAGCTCCAGTTCGTCGCCGGGGCGGATGCCTGAGGTGTCCGCCTCGACGGCCGGGAGGCCCGCGTTGATGGCGTTCCGGAAGAAGATGCGGGCGAACCCCCGGGCGATCACGCCTCCCACCTGAAGCTCCTTGAGCACCCGGGGGGCCCATTCCCGGGAGGAGCCGGAGCCGAAGTTCCGCCCCGCCACCACGAAGTCGCCCGGCCGCACCCTCTGGCTGAACCCGGGGTCGAGGTCCTCCATGGCGTGTTTGGCGAACTCTTTCGGGTTGAGGGCCTTGTCCCGGTGGCGGGCGGCGATGATGTAGTCGGTGTTGACATCGTCGCCGAAGACGTGGGCGCGGCCGGCGATCTTCACGGGCGCCTCCTCACAGGTAGCGGCGGGGGTCTGCGATGCGGCCCTCGAGGGCGCTCGCCGCGACGGTCGCGGGCGAGGCGAGGAAGATGGAAGCGTCGGGGTTTCCCATCCGCCCCCTGAAGTTCCGGTTGGAGGCCGAGATGACGTTCTCGCCGTCGGCCGGGATGCCCCCCGTGATGCCGGGGCAGACGCCGCAGCCCGGAGGGTTCAGGAGCGCCCCCGCCTCGATGAGGGCGGGGATGGTGCCATCCCTCATCCCTTCCACCAGCGCCTCCCGGCTGGCCGGGTTCACAAGGAGGCGCACCCCCTCGTGCACCCGCCGGCCGCGGAGGATGGCCGCAGCCTCCCGCAGGTCCTCAAGGCGCCCGTTGGTGCAGGTGCCGATGAGGGCCTGCTGGATGGGCGTGCCCTCGGCCTCGGAGAGGGGGAAGACATTGTCCACCCGGTGGGGCTTGGCCACCTGGGGCTCGAGGCGCGACACATCCATCACCAAAACGTGCGAGTAGCGGGCGTCGGGGTCGGGGTCCACGGGCTCGAAACGGCGGTCGGTGCGCCGGGCGAACCACTCCCCCACCCTCGCATCGGCCTGCATGAGACCCACCTTGGCGCCCATCTCGATGGCCATGTTGGAGATGGTGAAGCGGGCCTGGACGCTGAGGGACTCGATGGCCTCGCCCGCGAACTCCGCCGACTTGTAAGTGAGGCCATCCGCCCCCATCTTCCCGATGAGGTAAAGGACGAGGTCCTTGCTGTACACCCCCTTGGGGAGGCGGCCCCTGAGCTCGAAGCGGACCGTCTCGGGCACCTTGAACCACATCTTGCCCGAGGCCATGGCCGCCGCCCAGTCGCTGCTGCCCACCCCTGTGGAGAAGACGTTCACCGCCCCGTTGGTGCAGGTGTGGCTGTCGGTCCCCACCACCAGGTCGCCCGGGCCGAAGCAGCCGTGCTCGATGAGGACGGGGTGGGAGATTCCCTCCCCCACCTCATACACCCGGATGCCCTGCTCGCGACAGAAATCGCGCACCATCTGCTGCATCCGGGCGTAGCTGGCGTTGTGGGCGGGGGCCATGTGGTCCATGACGAAGGCGCAGCGCGCGGGGTCGA
>JBHIBR010000018.1:0-12788 GCA_046759145.1 Nitrospinota bacterium
CCGCCTGGGGGCGGACGACTACATCACGAAACCAATTGACTTGGGTCATCTGGAGGTGAGCGTCCTGGCGAAGGTCCTCGATCGCCTGGGAGACTGACGGGAGGGACGGACCCCGTTCATTTCGACATGGGGAACAGGCCCATTTGGCCTGCGGGAGGCGAGGAGAAGGAGATATGGCGAAGGTCTTAGCGGTGGATGATGAGCCGGAGACTCTCACCTTTCTGGTCCGCTTTCTCCGGGAGCTCGGCCACGAGGTAGTGACGGCGGCCAGCGGGGCGGAGGCCCTGGAAAAGGCAGAGGCAAATCCCCCCCACGTGGTCCTTCTGGACGTCAAGATGCCCGGACTTGACGGCCTGGAGGTCTTGCGCCGCCTGCGGGGCCGAGGGGTGCCCGTGATCCTGGTGACAGCGATGGCGGAGGAGGCCTTGCGCCGCCGGGACCGTTGCGCCCTCGAGGGAACGCCCTATTTGGCGAAGCCCGTGGACTTGGGCTCCCTGGAGATGGCCCTGGGAGGCGCCATCGCACCTAGGCCCCCTTCATGACCATCGGGCCATCCTGGCGCGCGCTCGCGGGACTCAGCCAGCTCATCTCCTCCTCCCTGGACACCGAGGAGGTCCTCCAGGCCATCTGCCGCTCTGCGGCCGAGGTGATGGGCGTGCCCTGGGCGCGCCTCTGGGTGATGGATGAGGGGAGGGAGACGCTCCGGCTCGCGGCGGCCGTGGGCTTCGTGGTCCCAGTACGTGATGACCTGCTCCTGGGGCTCCATGGCGCCGTTCATGATCGGCACGCCGAGGTCCACGATGCGACACTTGGGCCACTCGACCATGGCGGTCCCCCCCCCGCGCCGCTCGGCGCTTGTGAAGGTTCTTCCCTCTGACTCTCCTATCCGCGGCCCACGGGTGGCTAACCCATCACGAGTCCGCCGTTCACGTCCAGGCACACTCCCGTGATGTAGGACGCCTCATCGGACGCCAGGAAAAGAGCCGCAGCGGCGACATCCTCCGGCTGGCCCAGGCGGCCGAGCGGGATCTGAGCCAGGAGCGCCTCCCGGCGGCTGGGCAGCCACTCCTCGGTCAGGGGGGTGACCGTAGGGCCGGGCGCGATGGCGTTGACCGTGATGCCGTAGGGTCCGAGCGCCTTGGCCAACGACCGCGTGAGCCCGATGACGCCCGCCTTGGAGGCAGCGTAGGGGGCGCCCGCAGCGACGCCGCCCGAACGCCAGGCCGAGGAGGAGAGGCTCACGATGCGCCCGTAGCGCCGGGCCATCATGGGCTCCGCCACGGCGCGGCTGAAGAGGAAAGCCCCTTTGAGGTTCACGCCCAGCACCCGGTCCCAGTCCTCTTCGGTGTACTCGAGAAAGGGCTTCTTCGGGGAGATGCCGGCGTTGTTGACGAGGATGTCCACCTGCCCGAACTCGGCGAGGGTCGCCTCGACAACCCGCCTGGCGTCGGCCGACCGGCTTACGTCGGCCGCCTGCGGGACGGCCTGGTGGCCCGCCGCCACGAGCTCGCGGCAGAGGGCCTCCGCTGCCGCGCTGTTCTGGTCGCAGGCCACGACCCGCGCTCCCTCCCGGGCAAAGGCGAGGGCGATCTCGCGTCCGATGCCGCGCCCGCCGCCGGTGATGAAGGCCACTCGGTCCGCCAGTTTCATGGGTTCCTCCTCACGTTGACGAATTCGCGGCGATCTCGAGGCACTTCTCTGCGTTGGGCGGCATGCCGAGGCCCGCCCGCCCCTCGCGGGCCCTTTAGGCTCTTAGCTCCGCTACTTCAGCGCCCTCCGGAGGATCTTCCCGCTTCGCGACTTGGGGACGGCCTCGATGAACTCCACTTCCCGAATCTGCTTGTAGCCGGACACCCGCTCGCGGACGAAGGCCATGATCTCTTCCGGTGAGGGTCTCTCCCCCTCCCTGCTCACGATAAACGCTTTGGGGACCTCCCCTGCTTCGGGGTCGGGTTTCCCCACAACCGCTGCGTCGGCCACCTGCGGATGTTGATGGAGCAACGCCTCCAACTCCGCCGGGGCGACGGAGAAGCCTTTGTACTTGATCATCTCCTTTTTCCGGTCGGCTATGAAGACGTAGCCGTCCTCGTCCACGCGGACGATGTCGCCCGTGTAGAGCCAGCCGTCCCGCAGGGCCCGGGCCGTCTCCTCGGGGGCGTTCCAGTAGCCCTTCATGATATGGGGCCCCCGGAGGATGAGTTCGCCGACTTCGCCGGGGGGAAGCTCCTGTTCGCCCGTCTCCAAGTCCACCACCTTCTGCTCCTCGTCCGAGACGGGGGGACCTACCGAAGCCTCCTTCACCCACTCCCTGACGGGCGGGTTCATGTGGGTGAGCGGCGACGCCTCGGTCAGGCCGTAGCCCATGAACGTGAGGACGCCGGTGCGCTCCTCGACGCGCCGGCGCACCGGGGGGGGCAGGTGCGCGGCCCCGCTCATGATGTAACGCAGCGAGGAGAGGTCGTACTCCTCCACGTCGGGATGGTCGGCGATGGCCAGCAGGGCAGGCGGGACGCCGTACAAGAGGGTGATCCGGTGGCGCTCGATCAGGCGGAGCACCTCCTCCACCTCGAATCGGCGCATCAAGACCTGCTTGGCGCCCGCCAGCACGAGGCCGCCCATGATCATGGTCCCGTAGATGTGGTAGAGCGGCAGGAAGAGCAGGCCGCTGTCTCGTTCGGTGATCCGGTGGTTGGCGACGAACTGATGGTAGTTGGCCACCAGGTTGCGGTGCGTCAGCATCACTCCCTTGGGGAACCCCGTGGTGCCGCTGGAGTAGGGGAGCGCCATGAGGTCCTCGGCGGCATCCAGGGGGGGTTCGGGAGGCGGGTCGGGCGGATGGGCCAGGATCCACTCCTCGAAGCGCGGGAAGCCGCGCCGCTCTCCGCCCACGGCGATCACTTCCCGGAGCGCGGGCAGCTCCTTCCGGATGGCCTCGACGATGGGGATCAGCTCGCCGGCCGCCACGAGGAGCTTTGCACCCGAATCGCGGAGCTGGTGGGTCGCCTCGGCTTCCTTGTAGGAGGGGTTGAGCGGGGTGAACACCGCGCCCGCCTTGGAGCAGCCGAAGGCGGCGATCTCGAACTCGGCCGAGTTGGGAAGGAACAGAGCCATCCGGTCGCCGGGAGCGACGCCCGCTGCCCTGAGGGCGTGGGCGAACGCGTTGGAGAGGCAATCCAGCTCGCGGAAGGTGAGTTCCGCCTCCCCCTCCCCCTCCACCAGGGCCACGCCGTCGGGCCTGCGCTCGCAGGCCGTCCGGAGGAGCCCGTGGAAGGGATAGTCCGGGTAGTGGAGGGGCGGCCGGGAGTACGGAGGCAATTCTCGAGAGGAGCTCATGCCTGTCCCCCACGTTTCCCCGCCTGGGGCAACCTGTTGAAACATGAGGTGAACAAAGTGCATCCCGGTGCGATAAGAATAGCCACGGCCGCCTCCGTCCGCAAGCCGGGTTCCCGACGACGCGATGGGGGGGCACGCCTCGCGGAGCCTGCGGGCCAGGGGGGCCATCTGCTCGAGGAAGACGTCGTCGGGAAGCTGAGGGGCGTGGGCGCAAGCCTGCGCCACGAGGAGAAAGTCTCGGCGCGCGCGGGGCGGCCCCCTGCGTCCGGTCCGCCCGGATGGCGGCGAGCCCCTCTCCCTTTCCGCCTCAGCCGCGGAGGGCGCGGCGGCTGTCCCACCAGGGCGGGCGGGCGTCGCCTTCAGTGATTCGCCCGTCCTTCTCGAAGTAGATTTGCCGGCTGTGGTTGCGCCCAAACTTGCCGGCCAGGGCGGCGACGAGCCAGTCCGCGCCCAAGGAGAGGAAGTCCTGTCCCACCCCGCCGAGGGGGTGATACTCATTGCCGAACACCCACAGCTCGCGCGGCTTGGGGATCTCCTCCCAGTTCTTGAGGACATGGTCGAGAGGCGTGAGCTCGTCGAACTCGCCGTGCATCCAGAGCAGCGGGCACTCGACCCTGGGCAGCACCTCCCGCAGGTTGAGCTGGGGCATGAGTTCCTCGTCGAACCTCCTCTCGTCCGTGTAGCCCGCCATGTTCATGTAGTTCGCCTTGAAGTTGGGCTGGGCGACGTTGAAGATGATGTGCAGGTCGTAGCCCGTGCAGCCCATGGCCGTGGCGCTCGCCCGGATGCGCGAGTCGTGGGCGCAGATGCGGGCGCCCCAGTAGCTGCCCATGGAGACGCCGAAGTGGACGATCCTGCGGGCGTTCACCTCGGGGCGCCTCACCAGCCAGTCGATGAACCTGCTCCCCGCCCGCTCGTAGTTCGTCGCATCCACCTTGCCGCCGATGGTGAGCGACTCGCCCTGGCCGGGGCCGTCCATCGAGAGGGCCGCGAAGCCCCGCGGGATGTAGTGGCGCATGATGACGGCGTGCCAGTCCTCCTTGAACATGTCCATCCCGGGGCCGAGGAGGATGCAGGGGAAGGGTCCCCTCCCCGGCGGGGCGTAGTAGATGCCGAAGATCCTCTTGCCCTTCTCGAAGGGAAGCTCCACCCGCCGGATGCGGGCCTCATCCGTGTGCTGGGCCACCTTGGTGTGGCAGGCGGCGACCTTGCGCTGGAAGTGGCGCTTGCGCGCGTCGTCCTGGTAGTAGCTGTACTGGGCCCGCCCGTAGAGGAGCATGGCGCGCGCGTAGAAGTCGCGCGCGGCCAGGGGGTAGCCCCGCCGCTCGGCCCAGATGGCCTTGCGCTCGATCTCCTGGGCCGTCTCGGCGAAGGCCCGCGGGAAGTGGAGCGTCGAGCCGACCTTGCCGAAGACCCGGTCGACGTCGGAGTGGTAGTAGCCGATCTCCTCGAAGATGCCGCGGACCTCGGGGTGCAGGACGTCCCAGCCGCCCAACGTCACCAGCGCGTCCAGGACCCACCGCTGTCCTTGCCGTTGCGTCGCCATGGGCTTTCTCCCGTTTGAAGAGAGCGCGCGAGGAAGGATGTCTGCGAGAGCGCGTGCGCCCCCGCGGGGGTCAGCGGATCCGTTTCCCGTCCCCGTCGAAGAGGTAAAGGCGATCGGGGTCGAACGAGATGCCCAGGCGGTCGCCCTCGCGGAAGGGCTTCGTCCCCTCGACGACGGCGATGAGGGGCCTCTCGCCGCCGTGGTCGAAATAGAGGAGGGTGTCCTTCCCGAGGGGCTCGACCAGCCGGACCTCGCCCTGGAAGGCTCCCGCGTCCTCGCCCACCGAGAGGTGCTCGGGCCGGAAGCCGAGGGTGGCCGCGCCCGGAGCCACGGCCGGAATCTCGGGCGGCAGGTCGACCGTGAACGTCGGCCCCCGGAAACGGGCGGCCTCTCCCTCTTTGTGGATCTGGCCCGGGATGAGGTTCATCGAGGGGCTGCCGAAGAAGTCCGCGACGAAGTAGCTGACCGGGTCGCCGTAGATCTCCAGCGGTCGCCCCACCTGCTCGATGACGCCGTCGCGCATGACGACGATGCGGTCGGCGAGGGTCATCGCCTCCTCCTGGTCGTGGGTCACGTAGATGAAGGTCTTCTCCAGCTCCTGGTGGAGGCGGTCGACCTCGGCCCGCATCTCCCGGCGCAGCTTGGCGTCCAGGCTGGAGAGGGGCTCGTCGAGGAGGAAGGCCGAGGGCTCGGTGATGAGGGTGCGCGCCACGGCGACGCGCTGGGCCTCGCCGCCCGAGCACTGGCCCGGCAGCTTGTCGAGGAGGTGGCCGATCCGGACCATCTCGGCCACCTCCCGCACCCGTCTTCTACGCGTCTCCCGGTCGACTTTCTTCATCCGCGGTCCGAACTCGATGTTCTCGGCCACCGTCTTGTGGGGGAAGAGGGCGAGGTTCTGGAAGACCATCCCGAGGTTCCGCTGGCCCGGCTCGAGGTCGTTGACCAGGCGGCCGTCGATGTAGACCTCCCCGGCGGTGGGCTCCTCGAAGCCGGCGATCATCCGGAGCGCGGTCGTCTTCCCGCAGCCCGAGGGCCCGACGAGGACGAGGAACTCCCCCTCCTCGACGACGAGGTTGAATTCCTTGACCGCCTCGACCCCCCCGGCGAACACCTTGCGCAGGTTCTTGATCTCGATCCGCGCCACGGCACCTACCTCTTCACCATGCCGAAGCTGAAGCCCCGGACGAGGTGCTTCCGGATCACGCACCCGATGATGATGAGCGGGAAGGTGATCCCCACCGCGAGGGCCGCCTGGCGGCCGTAGACGCGCCCTTCGGTCGCTCCCTCGTACTTGGCGAGCTGGATGGGCAGCGTCACCACGTCCGTCTTGGAGAGGATCAGGGCCATCAGGTACTCGCTCCACGTCAGGATGAGGACGAACAGGAAGGTCGCCACCACGCCCGAGCGCACGAGGGGGAGGATCACCTCCCAGATCGTCCGCCATCGGCTCGCCCCGAGGATAGCGGCCGCCTGCTCCATCTCGAGGGGGATCTCGTCTATGAAGCTCTTCGTCATCCAGACGGAATAGGGCAGGGTCGTGATTATGTACACGATGGCGAGGCCCGTGACGGTGTCCAGGAGGTGGATGGCCGAGTAGTAGAGGGTGAGCGGGACGGCCACCACGATGGGCGGGATCATCCGGAGCATGAGGAGGTTGAACATCCGCACCTCCGAGAGGACCCGGTAGCGCGAGACCCCGTAGGCCAGAAGCGTGCCGAAGAACACCGAGATTGCGGTGGAGGTTGTCGCGATCAGGAGGCTGTTCCTGAACGCTTCCCAGGGCGTTTGAAGCGACATGGCATATTGGGTGGTCGTCGCCTCCGTGGAAGATCCCCAGACCGCCCGATAGTTGTCCATCGTGGGCGTCCTGGACCAGTAGACGGGCGGCCAGGCAAACCACTCGTGGTCGGGTTTGAAGGAGGTCGCCACGATCCAGTAGATGGGGAAGGCGACGATCAGGAACCAGATCCCCAGCAGGGTGAAGCGGAGGAACCCGTGCATCCTGCGCTTGGTCTTGCGCTTCACGTTTGCTCCCCCCGCGCCTGGTACATCGCGTCCAGCGCCCTCTTCTCCCTCCGGAGCACGCGTATGGCGGCGAGGACGATGACGATCATGAGCAGCATGACGATGTAGGACATCGCCGCGCCCTTCGAGATGTGGAAGTATTCCCAGGTGGTCAGGTAGAGGTAGACGGGGATCGTCTCGGTGGCCGTGCCGGGTCCGCCCTGGAAGAGGGCCCAAGTCTTCGGGAACTCAGCGATCGCCTCGAGGAACCGCAGGATGAGCGCCAGGAAGATGACGGGCCGGAGGAGGGGGAGCTGGACCTCGCGGAAGATCCGCCAGCGGCTCGCGCCGAGGTTCTGCGCCGCCTCCGTGAGTTCTTCGGGCAGGGCGGCCAGGCCCGCCAGCATGATGATGAAGGCGAAGGGGGTCCAGTTCCAGATTTCCAGGAGGACGATGGTGAGGACGGCAATGTCCGGGTCTGTGAGCCAGATGACGTTGATGTCGGCCCCGAGGATCGCGCTCAGGATGCCGTTGACGGGTCCCTTCTGGTAGAGGAGCATCTCGGCCGTGTAGGCGATGACGATGGGCACCGTGAGCATGGGGAGGATGAAGAAGGCGTAGAAAAAGCCATTCCCTTTGAAGGGCCGATACATCAGGAGCGCGAGGCCGAAGCCGATGACGAAGCAGCCCAGGGTCGAGAGGCCCGCGAAGAAGAGGGAGCGCAGGATGGACCAGAGGAACCGCTCGTCGGTCAGGACCTCGAGGAAGGAGTCGAACCAGACGAACTCGGCGTCCCACCAGCTCGTCAAATAGACGGTCCAGGAGTGGAAGCTGAAGTAGATCTGAAGCAGAAACACCGGGAGTATGAACAAGAGCAGGGCGACGAGGGGCGTCAACAGGGTCCACTTGAAGACGGAGACCCCGGGGATTCGCCTTCCTCTGAGCTCTGCGGTTGTGGCCATGGCGATGGGTTGCGTCCGGGGCGGGCCTTCCGGCCCGCCCCGGACCCGCTCAAGGCGCGAGGGTTTGCCTGAACTAGCTCGGGACGTCGACCTTCGGGAAGGCCGCCTTGTAGCTGGCGAGCTCGGCCTTGAGCTTCCGCTTGCCGATCTGCCGGATCAGCCTTCCCCAGGCGGCCTCGGTCTTCGTCAGGACGTCCTTCGCCTTGAGCTGCCCGACGTAGGCCTCGGAGATGTGCTTGCCGAGCACGTCCTGGAACTCCCGGTGGCCCGTCAGGTAGACGGGCGGCGCGGTCACGAGCAGGCAGTCGCGGATGGCCTTGACGCCCTGGGGCGTGTAGGCCTCCTCGACCGCTTTGCTGGTGAAGTGGCCCGCATGCCAAGGGTCGTGGAAGAAGAATTTCCGGTCGGCGACGATGGTGGTGCTGTTCTCCCGGGTCCCCCAGTACGTGGCCATGTAGGCGGCCTGGCGCTTCCGCGGGCTGTAGCGGTTGACCATGACCGCCGTGAGCGGCGAGGAGATCGACCGGTGGACGAGCTTGCCGCTGAGCCTCGACCCCGGAATGAGGCCGTAGGCCCACTTCCCGCGCGTTTTTGATTTCGGCGACTCGACCCCCGAGATGAGGCCATCCCAGTACTGGGAGGAGAAGATGTGCCCGAGTTGATGCTGGGGGATCATCTGGGGGGTGCCCCAGCCGGGCGCTTCAGGGGGGGAGACCTTCTTGAGCTTGAGGTAGACGTCCATGGCGTACTCGCCGGCGGGGGTGTTCAGCGTCGGCTCCATGTCGTCGTCGAAGGGGAATCCCCCGGCGCTGTAGAAGTACATGTACCACCAGGTGACGCCGTTCGCCCGGTTGCGCAGGCTTCCGGAGCCCCAGATGTGTGGTTTCTGGTCGGGCCGGTGGAAGAATTCCAGGACCTCCTGGTGGTCCTCCCAGGTCACGGGCCACTTGAGGGGCTTCCCGTGCTTGTCGGCGAAGGCCTTCTGCTCGTCGGGGTTCTCGAAGAGGTCTTTGCGGATGAACTGGTTGTGGACGTTTCCGTCCGTGGGGATCGCGTAGGTCTTGCCCCTGTACCTCATGAATGAGGCGAAGTTCCCCACCATGTCGAACTTGAAGCCGGCCTCCTCCATGTACTCGTCGAGGGGCTCGATCAGGCCGGCCGAGGCCAGGGAGGGGATCATGTTCGAGTCGAGGTGGAAGAAGTCGAACTTGGGGGAGCGGGCGACCGCCTCGGCCATGGCGCGCTGGGGGATCTGGAAGACGCTGATGTCCTGGATCTTGCCGACGCCGACGCCCGCTTTCTTTTTGAATTCGGCTGCCAGGTTCCTCATCGGACCGTTGTAGTAGAGCCCCCAGATCATGCCGCTCAAGTCGGCGGGCTTGGCCTTCCTCGCCGCCCGGATGATCCGGTCTTCCTCGGGCCCGGCCTCGGCCAAGCGAGGATGGCGGAGCACCCAGGGCCCGGCCACAGCGGCCGCCAGCCCGGCCTTGATGAAACTGCGCCTGCTCAACCTGCGCTCGCTCATGGTGTGCACCTCCTCTGCCTCTGTGGCGGGGCTACAGAGGCATTGAGAGACACTCGGCACTCACTCTCGCGCCGGAGCGACAAAGCAATTCTCCTCTTTTATCAATATAATAATAGGGGAAGTTGGAACCGTGTCAACCGAGCGAGCGGAAATTTTCCCCATCCTCTCACGGGCAAAAGACGCGGGGCGCCTTCGCGGGGAGGCGTCCCCGCGGGGCCGGCCCGGCGCCTCCTGGGCCGGCAGCCGAGGTGCTTGATCCCTCCTGTGGGGGGATGGTATAGAGCCTGCCGATCCTGGTTTTCCGTTTTCGGACCCCTGCCGGGGGGGCGACTTCCGTCGGCGCGCCGCGCGACCCCTCCGGCCAGCGCTCGCGCCGACCCGACGGCGAGGGCTACGCGGCGGAGCGCTTCGGCGGGATGATCGGGAGGAGCACGTACGCAGCCCGGTCAGGACCGACGTGGAGCCTGCTCTTGCCGCTGAAGATCTCCGGCGGGCGGTCGCGCGGATCGTCGTGCAGGAACGGCCCGCAGCCCCTGAGCTCGTTCTTGAAGTTCGAGAGCCTCCCGCCGCTCGGGCCGGGGTACTCGTAGTCCTTCCCGCGCACGGTCAGGGCGATCCGGTAGCCAGCCGGCACCACGATGGAGGTCGGCCAGATCTCCACGTCGAGCTCGACCACCCCCCCCGGGGTCAGCGGCTGCAGCTCGTCGTGGGTGTGGTACGGGCGGTACTCGGTGCTGAGCTCGGGGTCGAGCTTGCGGTGCGACGCCCGCAGCCAGCCCTGGCCGACCGGGGTGTGGGGATCGATCGCCCCTTGGAAGACCGCCTCTTTCCCGTCGGGAGCGAAGGCGCGCAGCACGAGGAAGATGTCGGCGTCCGTCGACGACGAGGACACGAACAGCTTGGCCGCCGAGGGCCCGGTGATCTCCGTCTCCTCCTCCAGCGGGGGCGAGGTGAAGGTGACGCCGTCGCCGGGGCCGTCGTACTCGATGCTCCCCTCAGCGGCGACCGGCTCCCGGCTGAGGCTGAGGTCGGCGGGGTTGAGGTAGAGCCGGGTCCAACGGGTCCGGGCGATCGGCCACTCGTTCTCCATGCGCTCGGCGAAGCCGTCGAGCCTGCGGACCTGGAGCTGGACGCGCGGCCGGTCCTGCCAGCCGTTGTCGAGCCCTCTCAGGAAGTGGTCGAAGAAGCGCTTCTGGAGCTTCACCCCGTAGTCGGTGTAGAACTCGGTCCAGTGCTCGAGCCCGTGCGCCTCGAGCCACTTCTGCTCCGAGGCGGCGCGCACGAAGCCCTCGAAGTTCCCGCGCGGGTGAAGCCCCTGGCCGCCCCAGTTCGCCGCGGAGAGAAAGGGCACGGTGACCTTCGACCATGCGGGCGACCGCGCCTTGTGGTAGTCGTCGTCGAGCGGGTGGGCGAGGATCTCTTTCCCTAAGTCGCACCGGTTCCTGGCCAGCTCCTCGTCGGAGAGTGTCTCTGCGCCGCAGACGAGCTCGCCGGTCACGCGACTGCGCGGGCCCCGCTCACCCAGGCCGTACTGCACGGTCTTGACCTGCATGTCGTACCAGTTGGCCCAGAACGTGCAAACGATGCCCCCGTGGTAGGTCATGTCGCGGTACCAGTCGGCGGCGCCTTCCCAGATGCACATCGCCGCCAGGTGGGGCGGCTGTAGCGAGGCCACGTGCCACTGGTTGATCGCGTAGTAGGAGACGCCGTTCAGGCCCACCTTGCCGTTGCTCCACGGCTGGGTTCCCGCCCATTCGATGCAGTTGTGAAGGTCCTGGGTCTCCCGGGGGGAGAAGTGGTCGATGTACCCCGGCGAGCGGCCGCAGCCCCGGGAGTCGACCCGCACGCAGACGTAGCCGTCGGCCACCCACTTCTCCGGGTCGACGACCTCCCAGTTCTGGTACTTGTTGGTCGAGCCCGCCGTCACGTCGGGGTGCTCTGCGGCCATCCGCTCCCACGCGCTCGGGTAGCCGTCCTGGAAGGCGAGACCCTTGGCGTAGGGGCCGTAGCTCAGGATCACTGGGTACTGGCCATCCTCCATCGGCCGGTAGAGGTCGGCGCGCAGGACGAGGCCGTCATCCATCGCGATCGGGACATCCCAGTCGATCCGCATCCCGTCCCTGATCTCGCTTTTCTCCTGACTCATCGCGCCTCCATCACCTCGTCTCTCCGTCATCACGCGGCTCGGTCCGACGCCCACCCCCCGCGGGCTCTCCTGCTGCTCGTCGGACACCGCTGGGCAAGTGCGACCCAGCGCATTATAGTGACCTTGCCCGGCCCGATCCAGATAACCCTCACCCCTTCAACCGCCACCCTCCGACACCGGCGCAGGCCCTCGCTGAACCCCAGGCGAGGGCCCCTCCGTCTCACATGTCATGAACCGGTACGCGTGCTTGACGGCCGGGCGGAAAAGGGTTATCGTCGCCGGAACGAGGCACAGGAGATAGGTCCCTGGAGGCCGCTGGGCCATGGGGGTGGAGGGGGGGAAGAGGTTTCTCCAGCTCTCCGGGCGGGAGCGGGAAATCGGTGTGATCCAAGGAAGCGGCCTTCGGGCAGCGGAGTGGGAGAAGCGGGGGGGACAGTTGCCTTCTCTATCCCCAAGTCTGGGTCGCCCGCCCCCCCTGTCGCTCCTTCCGGATTAGCGCGGGGATCTTGCCCACAGGGAGGGCGAGGGAATGGCGGAGCTGGCCTATATCGGGAAAGACGCGACTCAGGTGGACGCCCACGTCAAGGCCACGGGCGAGGCCCGCTACACGGCGGATCTCTACCTCCCGGGGATGCTCTACGGCTGTCTTCTTCGGAGCCTCCTCCCTCACGCCCGGATCGGGGAGATCCGGACGGGCCGCGCCGAGCGGGTGCCCGGCGTCAAGGCGGTCATCACCGGCTCCGACACCCCCTACAAGTTCGGCGTCTCCCACTACGACCAGAGCCCCCTCGCCGTGGACAAGGTGCGCCACATCGGCGACCCGGTGGCCGCCGTGGCGGCGACGAGCCTGGACGCCTGTGAGGAGGCCCTCTCCCTCATCGAGGTGGACTACGAGGAGCTGCCCGCCGTCTTCCACCCCGAGGGGGCCATGGAGCCGGGCGCGCCCCTCATCCACGAGGACAAGGAGCGCAACATCGCCGCGCACATCCAGTACAACGCGGGGGACGTGGAGGAGGCCTTCCGGCGGGCCGAGCACGTGTTCGAGGACCGGTTTGAGACCCAGCGCCAGGCCCACATGTGCATGGAGCCCCACGTGTGTGTCGCCCACGTGGAGCCCTCGGGGAGGATCACCTTCTACTACTCCACCCAGGCGCCCTCTTACTCCCGCACGCAGATGGCCAAGATCCTCGGGGTTCCCGAGAGCCAGATCCGGGTGGTCACCCACAACGTGGGCGGGGGGTTCGGCAGCAAGGCCACCGGCAAATTCTGCAT
>JBHIBR010000019.1:0-12705 GCA_046759145.1 Nitrospinota bacterium
CTCGGTGGTCGTGGTCTTGCCGGCATCGATGTGGGCCATGATGCCGATGTTGCGGATCCGTTCGATGGGCGCACTGGGCATGGCCGGGGAAGCCCCTCACATTGCTACCACCGGTAGTGGGCGAAGGCCTTGTTGGCCTCCGCCATACGGTGGGTGTCCTCCTTCTTTTTGACAGAGGGCCCGGAGTTGTTGGAGGCCTCGATGAGTTCCGCCGCCAACGCATCCTTCATCCGGCGGCCCCGGGCCTCGGCGTTCTGGATTATCCAGCGGATGGCGAGGCTGGTGCGGCGCTCGGGGCGCACCTCGATCGGGACCTGGTAGGTGGAACCGCCCACCCGCCGCGAGCGCACCTCGAGGGAGGGTTTCACGTTGTCCACCGCGCGCTTGAACACCTTGAGGGGGTCGTCCTTGACCCGCTGCTCGATGAGGTCCATCGCCTCGTAGAAGATGCTCTCCGCCACGCTCTTCTTGCCTCGGCGGAGGATGCTATTGATGAACTTGCCCGCGAGGCGGTCGTGGTACTTGGCGTCCGCAGTGACCGGCCGCCGCTCGGCTCCCCCTCTCCTGGGCATCCCCGCGTCCCCCGCCGACCTACTTCGGCCGCTTCGCCCCGTATT
The DNA here is from genome assembly GCA_046759145.1 of Nitrospinota bacterium. Taxonomy (GTDB): domain Bacteria; phylum UBA8248; class UBA8248; order UBA8248; family JBHIBR01; genus JBHIBR01. The sequence goes on from JBHIBR010000019.1 coordinate 618, forward strand.
TGGAACGCCCCCGACGGCGGTTCTGCACGCCCGCGGTGTCCAGGGCGCCCCGAATGACGTGATAGCGGACCCCGGGGAGATCCTTCACCCGGCCACCCCGGATGAGGACGATGGCGTGCTCCTGGAGGTTGTGGCCCTCGCCCGGGATGTAGCTGGTGACCTCCATCCCGTTGGTGAGCCTCACCCGCGCCACCTTCCGCAGGGCGGAGTTGGGCTTCTTGGGCGTGACGGTGTATACCCTCGTGCACACCCCCCGCTTCTGCGGCGAGGCCCACAGGGCGGGGCTATCGCTCTTGGTGCGCAGCTGCTCCCGGCCCTTCCGCACCAGCTGGCTGATGGTGGGCACCTTCCTCGCCTCCCGAGGTTCAGCCCCCAAACAAACAGCCCCCCGTCCGGGACCTCCGAACCCGCGCCCCGGGACCCGGGCAGGCCTTCCAACCCAGAGGACGTCGCGGCCGGGTCACCCTCTCGGGGGGCCGCACTCCCCGCAAACTTAAAATGTTACGACCGATAAGGTCTATCTGTCAAGTTCGCCCCGCTGCCGTCTCAGACCTCTCCCCCAGCGCCGTAGCCTCCTCCACTTCCCCAGGCGCCGCCACGCCCACCTCCGGCGCCACCAGCTCCACGTACTGGTACTTGCGGGCCCCCGTGCCGGCGGGGATGAGCCGCCCCATGATGACGTTCTCTTTCAGGCCCTTCAGGCGGTCCACCTTGCCCGAGACGGCCGCCTGGGTGAGGACCCGGGTGGTCTCCTGGAAGGAGGCCGCCGAGATGAAGCTGTCGGTGGAGAGAGACGAGCGCGTGATCCCCAGCAGGACGGGCTTCGCCGTGGCGGGCTTGCCCCCCTCGGCAGCGACCTCCTCGTTCTTGCGGGCGAAGGCCTCCTTGGTCACCTGCTCCCCCGCCAGCAAGTCGGTATCGCCGGGCTCCTCCACGACCAGCCGGCGGAGCATCTGCCGGACGATGACCTCGATGTGCTTGTCGTTGATGCTCACCCCCTGCAGGCGGTAGACCTCCTGCACCTCGTTGACCAGGTACTTCTGGAGCTCCTTCTCCCCGAGCACCTCGAGGATGTCGTGGGGGTTGACCGCACCGTCCACCAGGGGTTCTCCCGCCCGGACGCGGTCGCCCTCGTGGACGTTGATGTGCTTGCCGCGCGGGATGAGGTATTCGCGGGTCTCGCCCGCGTCCGAGACGACCTGGACCCGCCGCATCCCTCGCACTGTGCCCGCCAGCTTGACCTCCCCGTCCACCTCGCTGATGGTGGCCTGCTCCTTGGGCTTGCGGGCCTCGAAGAGCTCCGCCACCCGGGGCAGGCCCCCGGTGATGTCCTTGGTCTTGGTGGTCTCCCGCGGGATCTTGGCCAGGGTGTCCCCGGGCGCGACCGTCTGGCCCTCCGCCACCGCGATGTGGGACCCCGCGGGCAAGGGGTAGCGGGCGACGGTGTTGTTGCGCGAGTCCTTGACGGAGATGCGGGGCTGGCGCTTCTCGTCGTGGCTCTCCAGGATCACCTTGCGGGAGAGACCCGTCACCTCGTCCAGCTCCTCCTGCATGGTGATCCCCTCGACGACGTCCCCGAACTTCACCGTCCCCTCCACCTCGGTGAGGATGGAGAGGGTGTAGGGGTCCCACTCGACGATCTTGTCGCCCTCGTTCACCTTGCCGCCGTCTTTGAGCTTGATCTTGGCGCCGTACACGACGGGGTAGCGCTCGCGCTCCCGGCCCGTGTCGTCCACCACCGCGACGTGACCGTTGCGGTTCATGACCACCGTGTCGCCCTGCTTGTTGGTCACGGTGCGGAGGTTGACATAGCGGAGCACGCCCAAGCGCTTCGCCTCCAGAGTGCTCTGCTCCACCGCCCGGGTGGCGGTCCCGCCGATGTGGAAGGTGCGCATGGTGAGCTGGGTGCCGGGCTCGCCGATGGACTGGGCGGCGATCACCCCCACCGCCTCTCCGATCTCCACGAGCTTGCTGGTGGCCAGGTTGCGCCCGTAGCACAGGACGCACACCCCGTCCGGGCACTCGCAGGTGAGCACCGAGCGTATGGGCACCTCTTCGATGCCCGCGTTCTCGATCCGCTGCACAGCCTCCTCGTCGATCTCCCGGTCCGCCCGGACGAGGACCTCTCCGCTGAAGGGATCCTTGATGTCCCGCAGGGCCACGCGGCCGAGGATGCGCTCGCCGAGGTTCTGGATGATCTCGCCCCCCTCCACCAGGGCGCTCACCTCGATGCCGTTGACCGTCTTGCAGTCGTCCATGAGGACGATGATGTCCTGGGCCACATCCACCAGGCGGCGGGTGAGGTAGCCGCTGTTCGCCGTCTTGAGGGCGGTATCGGCCAGCCCCTTGCGGGCGCCGTGGGTGGAGATGAAGTACTGAAGGACGGAGAGGCCCTCCCGGAAGTTGGCGGTGATGGGCGTTTCGATGATCTCCCCCGAGGGCTTGGCCATGAGCCCCCGCATCCCCCCCAGCTGGCGGAGCTGGGCCGTGCTCCCCCGGGCGCCCGAGTCGGCCATGATGTAGATGGGGTTGAAGTCGCCGAAGGAAGCCCCCGCGCCGGTCATCACCCGCTCGTCCTCGGCCTCGAGCACCTTGAACATCTCGCCCGAGACCTCCTCGGTGACGTGCGCCCAGATGTCGATGATCTTGTTGTACCGCTCGCCGTCGGTGATGAGGCCGTCGCGGTACTGGCTCTCCACCTCGATGACCTCGCGCCGGGCGCTCTCGACCATCTCCCCCTTGCTCCCGGGGATCACCATGTGGCCGATGGAGATGGAGATGCCGGCGCGGGTGGCCTGGTAGAAGCCCAGGTCCTTCAAGTCGTCGAGGAATGTCACCGTCCGGGCGCGCCCCGCCCGCTGGTAGCTCTCGGCCACAAGGGCGATGAGGGCCTTTTTGTCCATCACCTCGTTGACCGAACTGAAGGGGAGCTCCCTGGGGAGGATCTCGCTGAGCAAGACCCGACCCATCGCGGTCTCGACGAGCTCCCCCCCGATGCGCACGCGGATGCGGGCCTGGAGGTGGACCGCCCCCTGGTCATAGGCGATCCGGGCCTCCTCCAGGCTGGCGAACACCTTGTGCTCTCCCTTCACTCCGCCCCGCGGCTTGGTGAGGTAGTAGCACCCCAGGATGATGTCCTGGCTCGGCACGGCCAGCGGGGTGCCGTTGGCGGGGGAGAGGATGTTGTTGGAGGAGAGCATCAACACCCGCGCTTCCTCCTGGGCCTCCACCGAGAGCGGCACGTGGACCGCCATCTGGTCGCCGTCGAAGTCGGCGTTGAAGGCGGCGCACACCAGGGGATGGATGCGAATGGCCTTGCCTTCCACGAGGATGGGGTCGAAGGCCTGGATCCCGAGGCGGTGGAGGGTGGGCGCCCGGTTGAGGAGCACGGGGTGGTTGCGGATCACCTCATCCAGCACGTCCCATACCTCGGGCCGCTCCTCCTCCACCATCTTCTTCGCCGCCTTGATGGTGGCCACCAGTCCTTTCTGCTCCAAGCGGTTGTAAATGAAGGGCTTGAAGAGCTCCAGGGCCATCTTCTTCGGCAGGCCGCACTGGTTGAACTTGAGCTCAGGGCCCACCACGATGACCGAGCGGCCGGAGTAGTCCACCCGCTTGCCCAGCAGGTTCTGCCGGAAGCGCCCCTGCTTGCCCCGGAGCATGTCGGAGAGGCTCTTCAAGGGCCTGCGGTTCGGCCCCCGGAGCACGCGGCCGCGCCGCCCGTTGTCGAAAAGCGCGTCCACAGCCTCCTGGAGCATGCGCTTTTCGTTGCGGATGATGATGTCCGGGGCCTTGAGCTCGATGAGGCGCATGAGGCGGTTGTTGCGGTTGATGACCCGGCGGTAGAGGTCGTTGAGGTCGCTGGTGGCGAAGCGACCCCCGTCCAGGGGGACCAGGGGCCTGAGCTCGGGCGGGAGGACGGGGATCACCTCCAGGATCATCCACTCCGGCCGGTTGCCGCTCTTGCGGAAAGCCTCCACCACCTTGAGGCGCTTGATGATCTTCTTCCGCTTCTGGAGGCTGGTGGTGGAGCGCAGCTCCGCCTTGAGCTCGAGGGCCAGCTTCTCGAGGTCCATCTGCACCAGGAGCGCCCGGATGGCCTCGGCTCCCATCATGGCCTTGAAGGAGCCCTCCCCGTGTTCGGCGGCGAGCCGGCGGTACTGCTCCTCGGTGAGGAGCTCCCGCGGCTTCAGGCCGGTGGAACCGGGGTCGATCACCACGTAGCTCTCGAAGTAGAGCACCCGCTCCAGTTCGCGGAGGCTCATCTCCAGGAGGCTGCCGATGCGGCTCGGCATCCCCTTGAAGAACCACACGTGGCTCACCGGGGAGGCGAGCTCGATATGGCCCAGGCGCTCGCGCCGGACCTTGGACTGGATGACCTCCACCCCGCACTTCTCGCAGACGATGCCGCGGTACTTCATCCGCTTGTACTTGCCGCAATTGCACTCCCAGTCCTTCACCGGCCCGAAGATGCGAGCGCAGAAGAGGCCGTCTCGCTCGGGCTTGAAGGTGCGGTAGTTGATGGTCTCGGGCTTCTTCACCTCCCCCGAGGACCAGGCGCGGATCTTGTGGGGGGAGGCCACCCGGATCCGGATGGCGTCGAACGAGATGGGGTCCTTCGGCTTCTCGAAGAGGTTGAGGATGCTGTCCAACTGCCAACCCTCCTATCGGCGGGCGCGGCGCCCGCTACCGGACCGAGTCCCCGTCTTCGATGAGCTCCACGTCCAGGCACAGACTCTGGAGCTCCTTCATCAGCACGTTGAAGGACTCGGGCAGGCTGGGCTCGAGGGTGTTCTCCCCCTTGACGATGGCTTCGTACATGCGGGTCCGCCCGGAGACGTCGTCCGATTTGACGGTCAGCATCTCTTGCAGGGTCCGGGCGGCCCCGTAGGCCTCGAGGGCCCACACCTCCATCTCGCCCAGGCGCTGACCCCCAAACTGGGCCTTGCCCCCCAGGGGCTGCTGGGTGACCAGGGAGTAGGGCCCCGTGGAGCGGGCGTGGATCTTTTCGTCCACAAGGTGATGGAGCTTCATCATGTAGATGCAGCCGACCACCACCCTCTGGTCGAAGGGCTCTCCCGTGCGCCCGTCCCGCAGCACCGTCTCCCCCGACGCGGGGAGATCCGCGCGTTCCATGGCGCGGCGGATGTCCTCTTCGCGGGCACCGTCAAACACCGGGCTCGAGAAGTGCACGCCCAGCTCCTTGGCCGCCCATCCCAGGTTGGCCTCGAGGATCTGGCCCACGTTCATCCGGGAGGGGACCCCCAGGGGGTTGAGCACGATGTCCACCGGGCGGCCGTCCTCCAGGATCGGCATGTCCTCCTCCGGGACGATGATGGAGACCACCCCCTTGTTCCCGTGGCGGCCCGCCATCTTGTCCCCCACCTGGAGCTTCCGCTTCATCGCCACATAGACCTTGACCTGCTTGATCACCCCGGGCGGCAGCTCGTCCCCCCGCCGCAGCTTGCTGACCTTCTCCGCCAGGATGGTCTCCAAGAGGTGCACCTGGTCCTCGGCCCGCTCGTGGATCTCGCCGACGGCCTCCAGGAGGGCCTCATCGTCCACCCGCACCTTCAGGAGCTCCTTCCCGGAGAGCCCCGAGAGGGCGGACTCCGCCACCTTGCCCCCCTTGGGAACGAGGGTCTCCCCCGCCCGGGGGTGCGCCACGCGGGCCGCGGCCACCTTCCCCGAGAGGAGCGAGCGGATCCGCTGGTCGCACTCCTCGCGGATGATCTTGATCTCGTCCGTGTAGTCCTTCTCGATCTTGGCGATTTCCTCTTCCTCGATGCTGAGGGCGCGGGCGTCCTTGTCCGCTCCCCGCCGGGAGAACACGCGCACGTCCACCACGGTGCCCTCGATCCCGGGGGGGACGGTGAGGGAGCTGTCCCGGACGTCGCCCGCCTTCTCGCCGAAGATGGCGCGGAGGAGCTTCTCCTCCGGGCTCAACTGGGTCTCGCCCTTGGGCGTGATGCGCCCCACCAGGATGTCGCCCGGCTTCACCCGCGCCCCGATGCGGACGATGCCGCTCTCGTCCAGGTTGCGCAGCGCCTCCTCGCTCACGTTGGGGATGTCGCGGGTGACCTCCTCCTTGCCCTGCTTGGTGTCGCGGGCCTCCACCGTGAACTCCTCGATGTGGATGGAGGTGTAAAGGTCGTCCCGCACCACCCGCTCGCTGATGACCACCGCGTCCTCGAAGTTGTAGCCCATCCAGGGCATGAAGGCCACGAGGAGGTTGCGCCCCAGGGCGAGCTCGCCCTGCTCGGTGGCGAACCCGTCGGCGATGACATCTCCCCTGCGCACGCGGTCGCCCACCTTCACCAGGGGCCGCTGGTTGATGCAGGTGTTCTGGTTGGAGCGGCGGTACTTCACCAGGTTGTAGATGTGGACCCCCGGGTGGGAAGGATGGGCCGCCCCCTTCTCGGTGGAGCGCACCACGACGCGGCTGGCGTCCACCGTCACCACCTCGCCGTCCGCCCGCGCGAGCACCACCGCCCCCGAGTCCCGCGCGGCGATGGCCTCCATCCCGGTCCCCACGAAGGGGGCTTCGGTCTGGAGGAGGGGGACCGCCTGGCGCTGCATGTTCGAGCCCATCAGGGCCCGGTTGGCGTCGTCGTGCTCGAGGAAGGGGATGAGGCTGGTCGCCACGCTCACGAGCTGCTTGGGCGAGACGTCCATGTAGTGGACCTTGTCCGGGCCCACCATGATGAACTCGCCCCCCGTGCGGGCCGAGACGAGTTCGTGGCGGAAGTTGCCCCGCTCGTCCACCTCGGCGCTGGCCTGGGCGATGACGTATTTCTCCTCGTCGATGGCCGAGAGGAACTCCACCTCGCCCGTCACCCGCCCGTTGCGCACCTTGCGGCAGGGTGTCTCGATGAAGCCGAACTCGTTCACCCGGGCGTAGGTGCTCAGGGAGGCGATGAGGCCGATGTTGGGACCCTCGGGCGTCTCGATGGGGCAGATGCGCCCGTAGTGGGTGGGGTGGACGTCGCGCACCTCGAAGCCCGCCCGCTCCCGGGTGAGCCCGCCGGGCCCCAGGGCCGAGAGGCGCCGCTTGTGGGTGAGCTCCGCGAGGGGGTTCGTCTGGTCCATGAACTGGGAGAGCTGGCTTCCCCCGAAGAACTCCTTGATGGCGGCCGTGATGGTCTTGGAGTTGACCAGGTCATGGGGCATGCAGCTGTCGAGGTCGAGGATGCTCATCCGCTCCCGGATGGCCCGCTCCATGCGGACCATGCCGACCCGGAACTGGCTCTCCAGGAGCTCCCCCACGGAGCGGACGCGCCGGTTGCCCAGGTGGTCGATGTCGTCCACCTGGCCGATCCCGTGGCGCAGCTCGATGAGATAGCGGACCACCGCCACCACGTCGTCCACCGTCAGGGTGCGCTGTTCCAGGGGGAGGTTGAGGCCCAGCTTGGCGTTCAGCTTGAGGCGCCCGATCCGGGAGAGGTCATAGCGCTTGGGGTTGAAGAAGAGGTTGTCGAAAAGGGCCCGCGCCGTCTCCCGGGTGGGCGGGTCCCCGGGCCGCAGGCGCTTGTAGATCTCGACCAGGGCGTCCTCGGGGCTCTCGCAGCGGTCGGCGGCCAGGGTGTCGCGGATGGTGGAGTCGTAGCCCACCCCCGACATGAAGAGGAGCTGGAAGCGCTCCACCCCCTTCTCCTGGAGGAGCCGGAGGAGGTCCGCATCGATCTCTGCGTTGGACTCCGCCAGCACCTCTCCCGTCTCGGGGTCGGCCACGGGCTGGGCGATGATGCCCCCCAGGAGCTCCTCCTCCTTGAGGTCGATGGTCTTCATCCCCAGCTGCTGCATCTTGCGCACGGCGTTGCGGGAGTACTTGCGCCCCGCCCGGACGATCACCTCTCCCGTCTTGGCGTGCACCACATCCTCCAGCACCCGCTGCCCCACGAGGAGATCGCTCACCTCCTTGAAGAAGGCATCCCGCTTGGGGTCGTAGCGGACCTCCTCGGAGAGGTAGAAGGTGTTCAGGATGTCGTCCTTCGAGAGGCCGAAGGCGCGGAGCAGGACGGTCACGGGGAGCTTCCGCCGGCGGTCGATGCGCACGTAGAGGAGGTCGCGGGTGTCGAACTCAAAATCCAGCCACGAGCCCCGGTAGGGGATGAGGCGAGCCGAGAAGAGCGGCTTGCCCGAGCCCCCGCCTTTCGCCTTCTCCTGGCTGAAGAAGGCCCCGGGCGAGCGGTGGAGCTGGCTCACCACCACCCGCTCGGTGCCGTTGACGATGAAGGTCCCGTTCTCGGTCATGAGCGGGATCTCGCCCAGGTAGACCTTCTGTTCCTTGACGTCCTTGACACGGAGCTCTTTGGTCTCCTCGTCCTTCTCGTAGACGACCAGGCGCAGGAGCACCCGCAGCGGGGCCTCGCAGGTCATCCCCCGGACCCGGCACTCATCGACCTCGTACTTCTGCCGGCAGAGGAGGGGCTGGCCGGAGGACTCGTCCACCACCCCGGGGCCCCCCAGGCCCTTGAACTCCTCCCCGCTGCTCGTCTCCCAGCTGCCCACCTCGTAGCCCCCGTACTCGAGGGAGGCCGTCTGGTTGAAGTCAGTGATGGGGAAGACGCTGCGGAACACCCCCTCCAGTCCCTCGTTGACGCGCTCGCTGGGCGGCGCCTCGCTCTGGAGGAAACGCTCGTAGGACTTCCGCTGGACCTCGATGAGATTGGGGATGTCAATGATGGCCGGAATGCGGGCGAATTCCTCCCGCTCCCGACGTTCCCGGCTCACGCGAACCGCCATCGTCTTTCACCTCTTCCAGGAGAGAGCCCCCGCCCGAGGGGGGGCGCGTAGGGCTTAGGCAATCTCCACCTCCGCCCCCACCTCCTTGAGCTTCTCCGCAGCCGCCTCAGCCTCCTCCTTGGCCACGTCCTCTTTGACCGGCTTGGGGGCGCCGTCCACGAGCTCCTTGGCTTCCTTGAGCCCCAGGCCCGTGATCTCGCGCACCGCCTTGATCACTTTGATTTTCTCGCTGCCGGCCACCTTGAGGGTGAGGGTGAAGCGGCTCTTCTCCTCGACTTCCGCCCCTCCGGCCGCGGCCGCCCCGGCCGGCGCCCCCCCTACCATCACGGGCGCCGCCGAGACGCCGAACTTCTCCTCCAGCTCCTTGATGAACTGAGAGAGTTCGAGCACCGACATGTTCTCGATGAAGGAGATCACCTCTTCTTTCGTCGCCACCTTCCTCTCCCCTCCTCGCTAAAGGGGCATCCCAACGCCGCTCTTGTCCCCGGCTCCGCCTTCGCCGGGCTCTGCCCTATCCCCCTCCCTCTCGGCCGCGCCGAAGGGCATCGAGCACATACAGAAGCCGACTCAGCACCCCGCGCAGCAGGCGCGGCAGCCCCGCCACCGGCCCCTGGAGCGTCCCCAGGAGCTGGGCCAGGAGGGCCTCTCGGGAGGGGAGCTCCGCCACGGTGGCGAGCTCCTCCGGCCCCATCACGCGGCCCTCGAGAAAGCCCACCGTGAGGGCCGCCTGGGGGTTCTCCTTCGTGAACCTCACCATCTCCCGGGCCGGAGCCACGGGGTCGTCATAGCCCCAGGCCACCGACACGGGCCCCTGGAAATGTTCCTCGAGGGGCTGGAAGGGCGTCCCGAGCAGCGCCCGCCGCGTGAGGGAGTTCTTCACCACGCGGAACTCCACCTGGGCTTCGCGCAGACGCCCCCGCAGGCGGGTGAGCTCCGCCACCGAGAGGCCCCGATAGTTCATGAGGACAGCCGCCCGGGCGCGGAGGAACCTCTCTCGGAGCGCCTCCACCTTCTCCACCTTCTGCCGGGTCGGCACCTTCCTCTCCCCTCAGCTCAAGCCGCTGTAGGCGGCTATGTGGTCCACCTTGACGCCCGGCCCCATGGTGGTGGCGAGGGTGATCCCCCGGAAATAGGCCCCCTTGGCCGAGGCCGGCCTGGCCCGGATCAGCGCCTCCAGCAGCGCCCTCACGTTCTCACCCAGCGCGTCGGGCTCGAAGCTCACCTTCCCCACCGGGGCGTGGATGATGCCCGCTCGGTCCACGCGGTACTCCACCTTGCCCGCTTTCGCCTCGCGCACCATCCGCCCCACATCGAGCCCCACCGTGCCCGACTTGGGGTTGGGCATGAGGCCGCGGGGGCCCAGGATCTTCCCCAGCCGCCCCACCAGACCCATCACATCGGGCGTGGCCACAGCCCGGTCGAACTCCAGCCATCCGCCCTGGATCCGTTCGGCCAGCTCCTCCACCCCGGCGGCGTCCGCCCCGGCGTCCAGCGCCTCCTTCACCTTCTCCCCCTTGGCGAAGGCGATGACCCGCAGGGCCTTGCCCAGGCCCCGGGGGAGGACCACGCTGCCCCGCACCATCTGGTCCGCGTGACGGGGGTTCACCCCCAGGCGCACCGCCACCTCCACCGTTTCGTCCAACCGAGAGGGGAAAGCCTCAGTCGTCTCCTTCACCAGGGCCAGCGCCTCATCCAAGGGATAGAGGCGGAAACGGTTCACCCTGGCCAGGCGTTCCCGGAAACGCTTCCCAGGCTTGGCCACTTTCCCTCTCCCTCAGCCTGTCACCTCAATGCCCATGCTGCGGGCGGTGCCCTCGATGATGCGAACCGCCTTCTCGAGGTCGTAGCAGTTGAGGTCGGGCAGCTTGACCTGGGCGATCTCCTCCACCTGACGGCGGCTCACCTTTCCCGCCTTCTCCTTGGCCGCATCGCTCGAGCCCTTCGCGAGGCCGGCCGCCCGTTTGAGCAGCACGCTGGCCGGGGGCGACTTGAGGACGAAGCTGAACGAGCGGTCAGCGTAGATGGAGACGACCACGGGGATGATGGTCCCCTCTTGGCCCTGGGTCTGGGCGTTGAAGGCTTTGCAGAACTCCACGATGTTCACCCCGTGCTGGCCCAGGGCGGGCCCCACGGGGGGGGAGGGGGTCGCCTGGCCCGCGGGGATCTGCAGTTTCACCGACGCCTTGAGTTCCTTGGCCATCCCGCGCCCTCAGATCTTCTCCACCTGCAGCACCTCGAGCTCCACCGGGGTGGCCCGCCCGAAGATGCTCACCATGACCTTGATCTTGCCCCGCTCGGGGTTGACCTCCTCGACCACCCCCGTGAAGTTCACGAAGGGACCCTCGACCACGCGTATGTTCTCCCCTTTCTCGAAGGAGAACTTCGGTTTCGGCTTCGCCGCTTCTCCCTCCATGTGACGGCGGATGGCCGCCACCTCGTCCTCCGTCAGGGGGGTGGGGGTGGTGCCCCCGAGGAAGCCGGTGACCTTCGGGGTGTTCTTGATGAGGTACCAGGTGTCTTCGGTGCACTCCAGGTGGATGAGGATGTAGCCCGGGAAGAACTTCCTGCTGCTGACCCGTTTCTTCCCTCCCTTCACCTCGATCACATCCTCCGTGGGGACCAGGATCTCCCCCACGTGGTCCTCCAGGCCGGCGCTCTTCACGTGCTCGAGGACGCTCTGCTTCACCTTGCCCTCGAAGCCCGAGTAAGTGTGGATGACGTACCAAGCCTTGGCCACCCCAGCTCCCCTACCCTAGCGTCGCAACAGCCCGCCCACCAGCCGCGAAAGGCCCAGGTCCACGAACCCCAGGAAGAGGGCAATGAGGAAGACCACCACGAGCACCGCCCCGGTGGAGGCCACCGTGTCCCGCCGGGGGGGCCAGGTGACCTTCCGCACCTCGGTGCGGACTTCCCGCAGGAAGAGCCGAATCTGATCCCGCGCCTCAACGATACGCATGGCGTCCTACGCTGGCTCTCGCCGGGGGGACCGCCCCGGACCCGGGGGCGGGAACTCCTGGCAGGAGTGCGACAAGCCCTTGGCAGGCCAGGAGGGATTCGAACCCCCAACCCTCGGATTTGGAGTCCGATGCTCTACCGTTCGAGCTACTGGCCTCCGAATGTTCCTCTCCGACTCACTTCGTCTCCCGGTGCGGAGTGTGCTTCCGACAAAACCGGCAGTATTTCTTGAACGACAACCGGTCGGGGGTGCGGCGCTTGTTTTTGGTGGTGGTGTAGTTGCGCCGCTTGCATTCGGTGCACTCGAGGGTCACGATGTCTCGCACGCCCCCGTCCCCTCTAGGCGACGACGTCGCTCACCACGCCTGCGCCCACGGTGCGGCCCCCC
>JBHIBR010000020.1:0-11970 GCA_046759145.1 Nitrospinota bacterium
TCGCCACGAAGGTGTCGGCGGGCTCGTGGTAGACCTCCCGGGGCGTCCCGATCTGCCGCACCTTCCCCTCATTCATTACGGCGATGCGGTCGCCGAGCCCCATGGCTTCCACCTGGTCGTGGGTCACGTAGATGGTGGTGGTCCCGATGCGCCTCTGGAACTGCTGGAGCTCGTCCCGGGCCGAGGTCCTCAGCTTGGCGTCCAGGTTGGAGAGGGGCTCGTCCAGCAAGAAGACCGCGGGCTCCCGCACCAGGGCCCGGGCCAGGGCCACCCGCTGCCGCTCTCCACCCGAGAGCTCCCGGGGCTTCCGCCGGAGCAGCCGCTCGATGCCGAGCATGGAGGCCGCCCACGATACCTTCTCCGTCAGGGGCCCCTTCGCGACGCCTTGCGCCTTCAGGGGGAAGGCGATGTTCTTGAACACGGTCATGTGGGGGTAGAGGGCATAGCTCTGGAAGACCATCGCGATCTTGCGGGCCCGGGGCGGCAGGTCGTTGACTATCTGGTGGCCGATGATCACCTCGCCCGCGGTGGGCTTCTCAAGCCCGGCGATCATGCGGAGCAGGGTGGTCTTCCCGCACCCCGACGGGCCCAGGAGGACGAGAAACTCCCCCTCCTGGGTGGAGATGTCCACCCCGTCCACCGCCCGGACCTCGCCGAAGTATTTCTTGATGCCCCGCGTCTCTACGATAGCCATCCGCGCTCCATCTCCCCTCGCTGCACCTGCCCAACGCGGAGAGAGGCCCCGCATGGCGGAGCCTCCCTCCGGCGGCGACGACGCGAGGCCAGCACTTCTCCGATGTTAGACCTTACCCCTCTCCTTCCACTTCTTGAAGATGCTCCGGACTCGCTTGTCCGCCTCGGAGAGGGCGTCCTCGGGGGACGCCTTGCCGGCGGCGGCCTTGGCGAACATGGTGTTGACCACCCAGGTGCTGAAGATCTCGTCGATGGCCGCGTTGGCGTAGCCCGGATAGCCGACGTTGGTCGCCCAGGTCAGCACGTCCTCCAGGACCTTGTACTTGTCGGGAGGGGTCGCCCTCTTGTCGTGGGCGATCTGCTCCTTCAGGTCCGGCACCGTCCTGGGGAAGCAGGGGAAGTTGTAGAACGCGCTCGCCAGGAACCCCTGCTTGAAGTTGTCGATGTAGTCCACCAGGAACTTCTTGGCCCCGTCGATGTTCTCGGCGAAGTTCCAGATGACGTAGACGTTCATCACGTGCTCGAGGCCGATGCGCCGCACGGGGCCCGCCGCCGCCTTCGCCAGCCAGATGTTCTTTGCGACGTCTATCTTCTTGACCTCGCCCGTCCGCGTGATCGAGATGGCGTTCAGGGCGAGGGAGCCCTTGCCGGCGAGCATGAAGCGGTTGTTGGAGGAGGCGTCCCAGGTGAAGACCTCGGGCGTCATCGCCTCCTGGTAGAGGGCCTTCATGAACTTGATGGCCTCCAGGGTCTGCTTGGACTTGAGGGTCGGGTTTCCTTCCTCATCCTGCACGGAGGCGCCGTACGAGTACATGAGGGCCCGCATGGCCATGCCCGTGTCGATCTCGGAGGCGAGGCCGATGCCCACCGGGTTTCCGTGCTTCTTCTTGATCTTCGCCCCGCCGACGCGAACGTCGTCCCAGGTGTCGGGGAACATGCCCACGCTGTCCCACAGGTCCTTGCGGTAGTTGACGGGGTCGGGGACGTAGCTGTCCGAGAAGCCATAGAACTTCTTCGTCTTGGGGTTGTAAGTGCTGCGGATGGCCAGCGGGATGGCCTTTCCGTTCCGGCGCTCGGCCTCCTGGTAGACGTCGCGCAGGTCGACGACCTGGTCCTCATAGACCGGAAGGGGCCACAGGGCCAGAAACAGGTCGTGGCCCTTCTGGGCGCGCACCTCGGCCGCGGCCCGGGCGTTGATGAGGGCGATGCCCACGTTGTCCACGATCACTTCTGTGTTGTTCTTCGCGCCCCACTCTTTGGTGTATACGTTGTTGAACCACTTGTCGTAGGCCGGCACGAAGTGGTTCCACTGGAGGATCTTGAGCGTTTTCGCCGCCCGGGCTCGCCCGGGGATGATGATGTTCGCTCCCAGCCCCGCCGCCAGCGCCCCCGCGCCGGTCGCCTTGATGAACTGCCGCCGGGTGATCCGCCCCTTTCCCTTCGATGCCATGGTAACCCCTCCTCCCTTTGGGGCTCTCTCCTGAGCCCTTCCTGCTCCCCCCTGATGGTCGCCCCCAGCCCCTCACCACCGCGCAGGCTCAGAGCGGGCCGGGAATGGCGACCATCTCCTCCTCGCGGACCTGGATACTGGCACGCATACCCGCCGCGAAGCGATACCCCTCTCAGAGTGGGAGAAATCCGGCCTCCCCCCGCCCCACGGTTTTTCCGAGCGGGCCGCCAAAGCTCCCTGCCTCTGTGTTACCCCTCCCCCTGTGGGTCTGGCCTCAGGTGCCGGATTTGCTTTCCGCAGCATTATACCAATCCGATCACCATATGCGAGGGAAATTTTTGCCCCCCGGCGCGGCGCCGTGGGGGAGCCTTGTCCCCCCCTGCGGCGGACGCCGAACCTCAGCGCCCCCGGGGCGAGCGCACGGAGGACCTCAGGTAGAGGGCCAGGGCGGCGGAGGCGAGCAGGGAGGCGCCGCTGCGCAGGAGCGCCCAGTAGCTGCTCGTCTGGGAAAAGTGCGCAAGCTCCCACATCGCGTAGCCGACGAAGAAGACGAGCGCGGTCACGAAGAGACGCTGGCAGCTGGCGAAGCGCGCGAGCTCCCTCAAGGAATCGAGCCTCTGCGCCGGCGCCGATCCGTAGCCCGGAATGGTCCTACGGGATCAGGAGCACCTTCCCGGTCGTCTTCCGGCCCTCGAGGGCCTTGTGAGCTTCGGCGGCCTCCTGGAGGGGGAATTCCCTATCCACCCGCAGCTTGAGCTTCCCCGCCTTGACCCAGCCGAGGACCTCGCCCGCGCGCTCGATGAGCTCCTCCCGGGTGAAGATGTGGTGGAGGAGGCCCGGGCGCGTGAGGAAGATCGAGCCTTTGACGTTCAAGGTCTGGAGCTCCACCGGCGGCACCGGGCCGCTCGCCGCGCCGAAGGCCGCCATCACGCCGCGCCGGGCGAGGCAGTTCAAGCTCTTGTCGAAGGTCGTCTTGCCCACGCCGTCGTAGACCACCCGGACGCCCTTGCCGCCGGTGAGCTTCTTCACCTCCTCCTCGAAGTCCCGCTCGGTGTAGAGGATGACGTGGTCGGCGCCGGCCTCTTTTGCGAGCTTCGCCTTCTCCCCGGTGGAGACCGTGCCGATGACGGTGGCGCCGCGCATCTTCGCCACCTGGCAGAGGAGGAGGCCGACGCCCCCCGCCGCGGCGTGGACGAGGCACCAGTCCCCCTCCCGGAGCGGACAGGTGGAGGTGACCAGGTAGTGGGCCGTCATCCCCTGGAGCATGGCGGCCGCCCCGGCCTTGGCGTCGAGGCCCTCGGGGAGCTTCACCAGCCGCTGGGCGGGGACGGCGTTGTACTCGGCGTAGGAGCCGGGCACGCCCGTGTAGGCGACCTGGTCGCCCACCTTCACCTCGCTCACCCCGGGGCCGACCGCCGTCACGTTTCCGCCCGCCTCCATGCCCAGGGTGAAGGGCAACTGCGCCTTGTAGATGCCCTTGCGGAAGTAGATGTCGATGAAGTTGAGCCCGGCCGCCGCGATCCTCACCACGGCCTGGCCTCCGCCCGGCGTGGGCTCGGGAACATCCTCGTATTGGAGAACCTCAGGACCGCCCGTTGTGTGCACGCGTACCGCTTTCATGTGGGAGCCCTCCACCCGACCTCAAGAGGAGATACCTTCAGAAAACCAGATCCCCCTTCTTCTCGATGTACTCCAGGATGCCCCCGGCGCCCAGGATGGTCATCATCACCGGGGGGATGGCGGCCGCCCGGAGGGCGAACTCCTGGGTCAGGTCCTTCACCTCGCCCGTCTCGAGGTTCACCTCCAGCTCGTCCCCCTGCTGGATGCGCGAGGTCTCCACGGTGAGGGCGGGCATCCCGATGCTGAAACAGTTGCGGTAGAAGATGCGCGCGAAGCCCTTGGCCAGCACCACGGGCACGCCCGCCATCTTGATGAGGCGCGCCGCGTGCTCCCGGGAGGAACCCTTGCCGAAGTTCATCCCCCCGGCCACGATGTAGGTCTTGTCCCCCTTGGCGGCGGCGGGGGCGAAGGCGGGGTCGGCGTCCTCCAGCACGTGCTTCACGAACTCGGGCATGTTCCCCCGCAGGTGGTAGTATCGCCCCGGCGCGATGAGGTCGGTGGAGATCTGGTCGCCGAACTTCCAGGCCACTCCCTTGAGGGCCATGGCTCACCCTCCTAGGGGTAGTCCCGCGGGTCGGCCACCTTCCCCGCGATGGCGCAGGCGGCGGCCGTGGCCGGGGAAGAGAGGTAGACGAAGGACTGGGGGTTGCCCAGCCGGCCCATGAAGTTGCGGTTCTGGGCCGCCACGCACACCTCCCCATCCCCCAGCATCCCGTGGTGGATCCCCGGGCAGGGCCCGCAGCCCGCCGTGCCGAAGTTCACCCCCGCCTCCAGGAAGATGTCCAGAAGCCCCTCCTTGAGGGCGCGGTGGTAGACCGAGCGGGAGCCGGGGTAGATGAGGAAGCGCGTGTCGGGGTGGACGCGCTCGCCCTTCAACACCTGGGCCGCCGCCCGCAGGTCGTCCATGCGGCCGTTGGTGCAGGTGCCGACAAAGACCTGGTCCACCTTGATCCCCTCCTTGGCCACCTCCCGCACGGGCTTCACGTTGCCGGGCTGGTGGGGGAGGGAGATGAGGGGCTCCAGCTTCGAGCAGTCGATCTCGATGACCTTCTCGTAGGTCGCATCGGGGTCGGCGCTGAGGGCGACCCACTCCTCCCCGCGCCCCCGCTCTTCGAGCCAGCCCTTGGTCACCTCGTCCGAGGGGAAAAGCCCCAGCTTGGCGTCCGCCTCCTGGGCCATGCTGCTCACGGTGGAGCGGGCGTCCATAGAAAGCTGGGGGACCACCTCCCCCCCGTATTCCATGGCCTTGTAGCTCCCCCCCTCATCGCCGATCTGGCAGATGATGTGGAGGATGATGTCTTTGGAGTACACCCCCGCGTGGAGTTTCCCCTGGAGCTCAAAGCGCAGCGTCTCGGGCACGCGGAACCACATCTTCCCCAGCGCCAGCGCGATGGCGGCGTCGGTGGAGCCCATCCCCGTGGCGAAGGCGGCGAGCGCCCCCGCCGTGCAGGTGTGGGAGTCCGCCCCCACCACCACGTCGCCCGGCTTCACGTGGTTCTCCCCCAGGAGCACGTGGCTGATCCCCTCGCCCACGTCGGCCAGGATGGCCCCGGTGTTCTTGGCGAACTGCCGCATGTGGACCTGGAGGTTGCTCAGGTCCGCCCGGGGGCTGGGGCCCGTGTGGTCGATGGTGAGGAAGGCCCGCTGGGGGTGCATCACGTAGTCCTTCCCCTTCATCTTACGGATCATCTCGAAAGAGAGGGGGCCCGTGCCGTCCTGGACGATGGCCATGTCCACCTCGGCCACCACAATCTCCCCCGCCCGGACCTCGCGTCCGAGCTTGCGCGCCATGATCCTCTCGGCAAGCGTCATGCCCATTGCCGCTCACCTTCTCGTTGAGAGGGCGCCTAGCCTCCCCCCTTCCGGATGGCCGCGATGCGGGCGTCGCGCTCCTCCAGGAGCCGCCCTCTCTCCCGCGCGCCTTCCTCCCGCAGGGCCTGGATCTCCTCGCCCGCGGCGGTCTGCTCCGCCACCGAAAGGGGGAGCCCGCCGCTCAGCGCCGAGATCTCCTGCTGGAGCATGACCTCCTTCTCGGCCAGCTTCGCCTCGCACTCCTTCTCCACCTCCCGGATGCGCTCCCGCTGCTCGGGGGTGAGCTTCTCCCGCTCCTTGCGGGCCTCCTGGGCGAGCTTGGCCGTCCTCTCCATGGCGAGCTCCCGCGCGCTCTTCATCGCTCAGGCCCCCCTTCAAAACCTGCATGCCAGCCTTTTCCCCGAGCTTACCACAGAGCGGGCTTGGCTTGCCCCCTCCCCCTTCGCCCTTCCCGGGGAAGCTCCCTTGTCGGTTTGCCAGGGGGAGGGGAGGGGGTTATGATGCGGGATGCCCTCGGGTCCTGGTTCTGCCGCCCCGGGCATTCGGAAAGGCGACCCTTGAAGCCTCCCACCTTCGAGGATGTGCTGCGGGCGCGCCGGGTGGTCTACCGCTTCCTGGCACCCACCCCCTTCCACGAGGTGCTCCCCTTGAGCGAGCGCCTGGGCTGCCGATATTACCTGAAGTTCGAGAGCATGCAACCCACCGGGGCTTTCAAGGTGCGCGGGGGGGTGAACCTCCTCTCCCGGCTCAGCCCCGAGGAGCGCCGCAGGGGCGTCATCACCGCCTCGACGGGAAACCACGGCCAGTCGGTCGCCTTCGCGGCGCGGGCCGCGGGCGTGCGGGCCATCGTGGCCGCCCCCGAGGGGGCCAACCGGGACAAGGTGTCCGCCATGCGGGCGCTGGGTGCGGAGGTGGTGTTCCGGGGGAGGGATTTCGACGAGGCCCGCGGGTGGGTGGAGGAGGAGGCCGAGCGGCAGGGCTATCGCTACATCCACTCGGCCAACGAGCCCCTGCTCATCGCGGGGGTGGCCACCGAGGCCCTTGAGATCTTCGAGGCGCTCCCCGAGGCAGATGTGCTCCTGGTGCCGGTGGGCGGAGGGAGCGGGGTCTCGGGCTGCGGGATCGTGGCGCGAGCCCTGAAGCCCGGTGTGCGCATCATCGGGGTGCAGGCCGAGCGGGCGCCCGCCGTCTACCGCTCCTTCCGGGCGGGGCGAGCGATGGAGGAACCCTCGGCGGCCACCTTCGCCGAGGGGCTCGCGACGCGGGTTCCTTTCGAGCTGACCTTCTCCCTCATCCGGCAACTGGTGGACGAGATGGTCCTGGTGAGCGAGGCGGAGATGGTCTCGGCGATCCGGCTTCTGGCCGAGACGGCCCATGTGGTGGCCGAGGGGGCGGGGGCGGCTGCCACCGCGGCCGCCTTCAAGCTCAAGGACTCCCTCCGCGGCCGCCACGTGGTGGGCCTGCTCACGGGTCGAAACCTCCCCCTCGCCCACCTCCGGCTCATCCTCGACGGAGGCGTTCCGGAACCGTGAAGCAACGCCATAGAGCTTCCCCCAAGCAACGCCCCCGCGCCCCGGCCCTGCCGCTGGAACCGGCCCCGGTCGGTCCGCCGAACGTCGGTCCACCGAGCGAGGGTCACCCCGACGCACAGGCGCATCGGGAATTCTCTGCTCGGGGGGCCGGCTACGTCCGAGTGGCGGTGAGCGCTCCCGGCCTCGACCTCCTCACCTATCGCGTCCCCCCTCGGCTGCTCGGCCGCCTCTCCCAGGGGATGCGGGCGCTGGTGCCCTTGGGCCGCCGGCGGGTGACGGGCTACCTGGCTGAAAACCCCAGGCGGGAGCTCGCCCCCGACGAAGAGGGCCTCGACCTCAAGGACATCGCCGAACTCCTCGATGAAGAACCTGTGCTCGATGAGGGCCTCCTCCGGCTCGCCCGCTGGACGGCGGACTACTACTGCGCGGGCCTCGGCGAGGTGCTCAAGACAGCCCTTCCGGGTCTCCCTGAGCGCAAGAGCGTGACGCGGCTCCGCCTCACCCCCCGGGGGGAGGAGGTCGCCCGGAGGGGGCGGCTTCCCGGCATTCGGGGGAAACTGCTCTCCTTTCTCCAGCAGAAGGACAAAAAGCCAGGCCACCGGGCCCATGGGGCCACGCTCGCTCGTCTGGTGGCCGCCTTGGGGAAGGGAGCCTACGGGGCCGCCCTCGCCCTCGAACGGGAAGGGCTGGTCGAGAGAAAGGGAGAGTTGAGCGGTTCGCTCCGTCCGAAAGAGGCCCTCTGGGTGGAACTCGCGGGGGAGGCCGATGCGGCATCTTTGCTCTCTGGCCGCGCTCCCCTCCAGGCGTCGCTTCTGGAGCGCCTGGCGCAGGAGGCTCGGTCCACCGAACGCCGGTCCACCGAACGTCGGTCCACCGAAGGGGGGAGGCTCCCGGTTGCCCAGCTCGAGGCGGAGCGCCCCGGAAGCCGCGCGGCCCTTGCCCAGCTCGCCCGCAAAGGCCTGGTCCGGATCTGGAAGGGGGGGGTTCCCCCGCCCGGACCCCGCGACCTGGGAGAGGGGGCTTTCCGGGACGACGAAAGAGGGCGCATCGAGCTCCTCCCCGCCCAGAGCCGGGCGCTCGGGGCCATCGCCCCCGACCTCCGCGCGGGTCGCTTCGCCGTCCACCTGCTGCACGGGGTGACCGGGAGCGGGAAGACGGAGGTCTACCTTCGCGCCATCGAGGAGGCGCTCGCCCTGGGGCGCGAAGCCCTCGTGCTCGTCCCCGAGATCGCTCTCACCCCCCAGCTCCTCGGCCGCTTCCAGGCTCGCTTTGGAGACCACGTGGTGCGCCTTCACAGCGCGCTCGCCCGCCGGGAGCGCTGGGAGGGGTGGCGGCGCCTGCGCGCCGGTGGGGCGGCTGTCGCCCTGGGGACGCGCTCGGCCGTCTTCGCGCCCCTCTCGCGGCTGGGTCTCATCGTAGTCGATGAGGAACACGACTCCTCCTACAAGCAAGAGGAGTCTCCCCGCTACCACGCCCGCGACCTCGCGGTCGTCCGCGCCCGGGAGGCGGGGGCGGTGTGCATCCTGGGCTCAGCCACCCCCTCGGTGGAGAGCTACGAGAACGCCCGGAGGGGGAAGTACCGCCTCTCGCCTCTCCCCGCGCGGCCGGGGGGGAGGCCCCTTCCCACCGTCCACCTGGTGGACCTCCGGGAGGAGGGCGCCTTCCTCAGCCACCGTGCGGTGCGCAGCCCGCGCGACGAGCCCCTCATCCTCTCCCGCGCGCTGGAGGAGGCCATCCGCGAGCGCCTGGAGCGGGGCGAGCAGGTCATCCTCTTCCTCAACCGGCGGGGCTACGCCTCTTTCGTCCTCTGCCGGGAGTGTGGTCAGGCCGCGCGCTGTCCCCGTTGCAGCGTCTCCCTCACCTACCATCTGGCGGAGCGTCTGCTGCGCTGCCACTACTGCGAGTATGTCTCCCGTCTCCCCGGGGGCTGTGAGCGCTGCGGGGGGGCGCGGGTGGGCTACTTCGGCCTGGGCACCCAACGTGTGGAGGAAGCGCTCCGGGCGCGCTTTCCCCAAGCCCGGGTGGGCCGCCTGGACCGGGACGCCGCCCGCCCCGCCCGGGGTGGGCCTGGGGAGGTGCTGGGGCGCCTGCGGCGGGGCGAGGTGGACATCCTGGTGGGCACCCAGATGGTGGCCAAGGGCCACCACTTCCCCCGGGTCACCCTGGCGGGGGTCATCGCCGCCGACCTCTCCCTCAACATCCCCGACTTCCGGGCCGCCGAGCGCACCTTCCAGCTCCTCACCCAGGTGGCGGGACGCTCGGGCCGGGGGGAAGGGCCGGGGGAGGTCATCGTGCAGGCCTTCCACTGCGACCACTACGCCATCCAGTGCGCCCGGGAGCACGACTACGCCTCCTTCTTCGCCCAGGAGCTGGAGGTCCGCCGGGCGCTGGGCTATCCCCCCTTCCGCCGGCTCGCTCGGCTCACCTTCGAGAGCCGGGACGAGGGCAGGGCGAAGGAAGCTGCCGAGCGGGCAGCGCGGGAGGTGAGCAGAGGGGGCTTCGCCGGGGTGGAGGCCCTGGGCCCGGCCGAGGCGCTGGTGAAGCGCGTCAAGGAGGTCTTCCGCTACCAGGTCCTTCTCAAGGGCGAGCGCCCGAGCGCCTTGCGGGAGGCGGTGCGCGCTGCGGCGGAGGCGGCAACCGGCAGGAAAGATGGGGTCCGGTTTGCCGTGGACGTGGACCCGGCGGGACCGTTCTAGGGAGCCCGCCGTGGGAGGGGAAGGGAAGGTCTCGCGCCCCTCATCCAAACCAGAGTCCCAGAAATCTCCCCTCCGCGTGGTCCTCGACACAAACGTCCTCATCGCGAGCTTTTTCGGTTCGGTCCACCGAGGTTCGGTCCACCGAGGGAAAGGCTCGGCGGGCCTCCTGCGCGCCTGGCGGGAGGGGAAGGTGGTTTTGTGCGTGAGCCGGGCCGTCCTGGCGGAATACCGGGCGGTGCTCGGAAACC
Organism: Nitrospinota bacterium; assembly: GCA_046759145.1. Taxonomy (GTDB): domain Bacteria; phylum UBA8248; class UBA8248; order UBA8248; family JBHIBR01; genus JBHIBR01. Next base: position 10,052 of record JBHIBR010000020.1, read on the forward strand.
TGCGCTTCCTGGGAAAGCGGAAGGAGGAGCTCCTGGCCGCGCTGGAAGGGGATGAGGGCGTTGTGCGGGTGCGGGCGAGGCGGCACCTTCAGGAGGTGCCCGACCCGGGGGACAACCGCCTGCTCGAGTGCGCCCTGGCCGCGGGCGCGCGCTACCTCATCACCTCCGACCGGGCCCTCCTCGCCCTGGATGGCTTCCGCGGCCTCCAGGTCTGCACCTCGGGCGAGTTCTGGCGGCGGTGGAGGAAGGACGCGGGTTGAGGCCGGAAGTAGAAAAAGCTTGACATAAGGCAAAAACTTATATAAGTTTGAATGCGAAGAGGGGTTGCTAGGTCGCCTCTCGGTCGAACCAGAGAGCCTCCGAGAAGTCACGGAGGCACTCAGAGGGGAGGATGGCGAAACGAGTAGCTGCGCTGAAGATCAGGAGCAAGGCGGCCAAGGCGCTGGAGGGTCTTCCCGTAAGGCTCCGCTTGCGGATAAGGGAGCGGCTCTTGGCCCTCGCGGAAGACCCGCGGCCTAGAGGGTGCCGAAAGATGAAGGGGGATGTATTCAGGGTTCGGCAGGGAGACTGGCGAATCTTCTACCGGGTGGATGACAGGAGGAAGGAAGTGTTGGTGGAGGCCATCCGCCACAGGAGGGAGGCATATCGTAGCTAGAGAGGACCGCCCGCTGGCGCGGGCGTTCCCCGGAGAGGAGGGGACGCTCATGCCCGCAAAGGAGAAGCTCGTCAAAGCAAAATTCGTGTATGCGCCAAACGGCAAAAGGCCCGAATACGCGCTGATCCCCTATGCGGAATACCGGAAGCTTGTCGAGCGCCTGGAAGACCTGGAGGATATGGCTGAAGTGGAGGCCATCCTCGCCGACCCGGACGCAGGCCGCGCCATCCCCTTTGAGGAGGTCGAGCGCCGCCTCTTTAAGAACCGCATCCGGGCCGTCCGGCTGAAGAAGCGGCTCACCCAGGCCCAGCTCGCCCGCAAGCTGCGGGTGAGCCAGAGCGCGGTCGCCCAGATGGAGCACCCCAGGAGCCGCCCGCGCCTCAAGACGCTCCAGAGGGCCGCGCGGGCGCTTGGGGTCTCTGTGGAGGAACTAGTCTAACCCGCTCGGGAGATGGCGCGGGCGAGCGTTACCTTGCTCGCCGAGTTTTCTCGAAACAAACGGCCCGAAAAGCGATTCCCGGACCGACGCACTTATTGGATGGTGGGCCGTGCTGGATTTGAACCAGCGATCTTCTTATTTTTGGCCTCCTGCACGCTGACCGCCGACGCCAGACTGATCCAACCCTACCCTACCCAGGCCGAGGCCATCCGGATGACAGGTGATCTCTACTATCGCACGCGGCTGACACCCCTTGTGAAGAAGCTGATGGGGGCCTGGTTGAGGTGGTGGCGCGGACGCTGACAGTGGCTGAAAGGCTGGCGAAGCCGACGCCTAAACCCGCCCACAGGGCACATCCGGATTGCAAGTCTCGGGGTTGTTCCCTACGAGAGATGGGACGGGACTCCCTCTATCGCGCCCACTGGGGTGCCAGACCCGCCACAACCTCACCTACCGGAGCACCCAGGAGCACGACAGCCGGGTGGCCGCGCTGTCCGCTCCCCCCTGGTCTACGCGAAAATGAGTCTTTCACTTTAAAAATCAACGGCTTGTGCCCTCCTCGACAATTTCGCTAGGAAACATATATCTTTTGTGTCCCCGAAGCACGATCTCCTTGGCAGGCAGGCCGCTCGCTATAGGCGCGGGCGAGGAGTACCTGGGAAATGTCGGTAATCCCGGCTGGAGATGCGTGCAGGGCAAATCTGGCACGCATCCTGCGGGGCTCCAGGGCGAGATGGATCGCCTTTGAAGAGGAAGAAAACCCATGTTCAAGAAGGTCGTTCTTCCGGTGCTGTTGCTTGCGGCGGGGGGATTCGCGGTGGCCCT
>JBHIBR010000021.1:0-11881 GCA_046759145.1 Nitrospinota bacterium
CGTCTTCGCGGGGAGCTATCTGGCCCTGCGCTACGCCTTCCCCCACCTGGCGCAGTGGGTGGTGGACGCCAAGACTCCCCTCCCGATGCCCGCCAGCGCCCTCTTCATGTACATGCTCCTCGTGCTCACGGGCATCCTCGTCTACGCCTTCTCGAGCGAGGAGCTCAAGCGGGAGTTCCTGGGGCCCATCCTGGCCCTCTTGGGATCGAGCGAGGGGGGGCCGCTCCTCCGGGGGGCGCGTTGGGCGACCTTCGGCGTCATCCCCCTCCTCGCCGCCTTCGTCATCTACCGCGGCCTCGCCCCGGCGAGCGAGCCTCCGGTGGAGAGCCGGATCCAGCACCCCACGATCCCCAAGGAGTACGAGAAGCTCCAGAATCCTTTCCGGAACCCTCCCGACGACCATGTCCGGACGTTCCTACGGGAGGCCAAGCTCACCGGGCTCAGCCTGGAGGAAGGGAGGCGCCGCCTCGTGGCGCGCTCCATCCGGGAGGGGCGCATCCTCTACCAGAAGAACTGCCGCCCCTGCCACGGCACCAAGGCCGATGGCGAGGGCCCTCACGCGCGGGGCTTCCGCCTCAAGCCAGCCAACTTCACCGACCCGGGCACCATCGCCACGCTGGTGGAGGGCTACCTCTTCTGGCGCATCAAGGAGGGCGGCATCGGCCTCCCCGTGACGGCGAGTCCGTGGGACAGCGCCATGCCCCGCTGGAAGGGGGACCTCACGGATGAGGAGATCTGGAAGATCATCCTGGCCGAGTTCGACACGGCGGGCGTGGAGCCCCGAAGGCCGGAGAAGCTCGGTGAGTAGCGTGCACGGACAATGGTGGGCGGCGAGGGCGGGCGCCCGTGCGCTTCTCCTCGGCGCGTTTCTCGCGCTCGGGCCGGCCCCGGCGCTGGCCCTGCCGCCCGGCTACGGGGACGCCGAGCTTCAGGCGCGAAAGCCCAAGGCCACCCCCGAGCTGGTGGCCAAGGGGAAGGAGGTCTACGAGAAGCGCTGCAGCTTCTGCCACGGGGAGAAGGGGGACGGAGAGGGCCCCGTCGCCGACTACCTCCACCCCCGCCCTCGGGATTTCACGCAGGGCCTCTATAAATTCCGCACCACGAAGACTGGCGAGCTTCCCACGGACGAGGACCTCTTCCGCACGGTCTCCCTCGGCGTGCCCGGCACCGGCATGCCGGCCTGGGGAGAGGGGACCTTCCGCCTGCCCGAGGCCGAGCGCTGGGGGGTGGTCTTCTACATCAAGAGCTTTTTCCCGGACTTCGCCGACCCCGAGTTCAACCCCTACGAAGAGCGGGTCGAACGCAGCGCGCCCCCGCCGGCGAGCCCGGAGCTGGTCCGGCTGGGGGGGCAGATCTATCGCGACGAGCTGCGGGGAGCCTGTGCGAAGTGCCACGGGCCCGAGGGAAGAGGAGACGGGGCCGAGGCTGGCGCCCAGAAGGACGACTGGGGCTTCCCCATCCTGCCGGCGAACCTGGCGGCGAGCTGGCGCTACAAGAACTGGGGCCCCTCGCTCGAGGAGGTCTTTCGTACCCTCTCGACCGGCCTCAACGGAACCCCCATGCCGGGCTACGCCGACTCGCTCAAGGAAAGGGAACGCTGGGCCCTGGCCCACTACGTGCGCTCGCTCCAGGTGAAGTGGGCCGCGGGGGGGAAGGTGGTCCTCACCGCCCGGCGCGTGGAGGGGGAGGTCCCCCTCCGGCCCGATGATCCCCGCTGGCAAGAGGCTGACCATCTCGACGTTCCCCTCAGCGGCCAGCTCTTGGTGGGGCCGCGCTGGCCTAATCCCTCTATCGTTCGGGTGAGGGTGCGGGCGCTCTACGACGGTCGCTCGATCGCCTTCCACCTCACATGGTTCGACCGCTTGAAGAACGACTCGCACAAGGTGCCCTCTCGCTTCCTCGAGCCTCTGCGCGACACCTACGTGCCCGCCAAGGTGCAGCTCGCCCTCCGGACCGCCCGCGACGCCATCGCCCTCCAGTTCCCGGTGAAACCGCCCCAGGGGCCCCGCAAGCCCTACTTCTTCTTGGGCGAGGCGGGCCGGCCGGTGGACCTCTGGGAGTGGCGGGCGGACTGGCAGAAGAACCCGGCCGCCCACGGGGGCCGGGCCGTGCTGGAGCAGGTGGGCAAGGGGTTTGACCGGCCCGTGGCCGAGAAACCCGCTCGGGCGCATCACGTCCGCAGCCGGGCCTCCTACGCGGCGGGCCGGTGGCAGGTGGTGATGGTGCGGCCGCTCCACACGCCCAACCCGAAGACGGACGTTCAGTTGGCCCCCGGCCTCCAGGTGCCGTTCATGATTCACGCTTGGGACGGGGCCAACGGGGAGTTCGGCATGCGGCGGAGCATCTCGAGCTGGCACTACGTGCAGCTCGAGATCAAGACGCCCCTCCGCGTCTATCTCTACGCCCTCCTGGGGGGGCTCGTCGCGCTGGCCTTCGAAGGCTTCCTGGTCCGGCGGGTCCGCGGGCGCGGCCGGCCGGGGGGTCATACGGGCGCCCCCGCGGGCGGCCGCGAGGAGGGATAGCGCCCATGGGGAAGACTCTGCTGAAGGTCAGCCTGTTTTCCCTGGTCTGGGTCGGGGCCTTTATCTATGTCTCCATCGTCTTGACCGAGATCTCGGGCGGTGGCGGGACGGCGCGGCCGACTGGGGAGGTCTCTCCCGAGGCGGGGAAGGCGCTCTTCTGGGGCAAGGGCAAGTGCTTCACCTGCCACAGCTTCGGGAGCCGGGGCAGCGCCGAGCGCGGGCCCAACCTGGGGGTGGGAGGGGCCTTCGCCGAGCCCGTCGCGGTGCGGGCCGCCAAGCGCAAGCCCGGCATGAGCGCCATCCGGTACATCGTGGAGTCCATCTACCAGCCCGATGTCTTCGTCGTGCCCGGATTCTCGAAGCTGATGACGCCCATCCACCGCCCCCCCATCGCCCTCTCGGACGAGGAGATCGCCGCCGTCATCAGCTACCTCCTGAGCGAGAGCGGCGTCGAGGTGGGGGCGAGGGAGCTCCAGGAGGTGGCCGGGGCGCAGGCGCCCTACAGGACGGGGCAGATCGAGCTCGCATCCGCCGCGACGGGCCCCAGCATCAAGTTCCCCGAGGGGGATCCCGAGGAAGGGAAGGAGGTCTTCCAGGAGATGGAGTGTTTCAAATGCCACAAGGTCGCCGGCATGGATTTCCCCGTGCCCAAGGGCGAGGTGGGGGGCGTGGGCCCCGACCTCACGGGCATCGGCGACGTGCAGACCGAGGAGTACCTCATCGAGTCCATCGTGAACCCCAACGCCGTCATCGTGCGGGGGGAGGGGTACACCGCAGCCGATGGCATGAGCAAGATGCCCGAGTTCGCCGAGAGCATGACGGTCGGGCAGCTCCAGCACCTTGTGGCCTTCCTGAAGTCGCTGAAGGCCCCCGCCGCGGGCGCCGCGCCCGGGCCGGCGCGCGCGGGCGAGGGAAGCTGAGGGGATGTGGCTGGGCGCCCTGCGCCGCGGGGCAAGCCATGAGGGGAGGGTCGTTCCATGAGACGGATGTCGGCGGTTGCTTTGCTCATCTCGCTGGCGCTTTTCCTGGCGCCGCCAGCGGGTGCGGCGTACGAGGCCATCGAGGTGAAGGACGGCGGAACCATCGCCGGTCGCGTGACCTGGTCGGGGCCCTTCCCGAAAGTGCCCCCTTTCCCCGTCGTCAAGAACCCTGAGGTGTGCGACGTGGGGAAGACGGGGAAGAAGCCCTCGCCCAGGCTCCTCGTCGACCCTCAGAGCCGCGGGGTGAAGAACGCGGTGGTCTACCTGGCCAACATCCGCCGGGGCCGCAAGCTGGTGCGGCCCGGCGCGCCGCTCGTGCTCGATCAGAAGGACTGCGAGTACAACCCCCACGTCCTCATCGCCCCCCGGCGCGCCCGACTCGCCATGACCACCAGCGACGTGGTCCTCCACAACATCCACATGTTCGGCCGCGCTTCCTACAACCTGCCCTTCCCGAGGAAGGGGATCATCATCAAGAAGCGCCTCCGGCGCGCGGGCCTCATCTGGATGCGGTGCGACGCGGGCCACGCCTGGATGAGCGCCTACATCTGGGTGGTGGAACACCCCTACTATGCCCTGACCGACGCGGAGGGCCGCTTCACGCTCAAGGGCGTGCCACCCGGCAAGTACGTCTTGAAGGCCTGGCACGAGGGTTGGAAGGTCACCAAGACCATCGAGAAAGACGGCCTGCCCGCCTTCTACGAGTACGCCGCGCCCGTCGAGATCGCGAAGGAGGTCACGGTCTCTCCGGGCGGAACGGTGGGCGTCAACTTCAAGCTGAAGGAGAAGTAGGAACCCTACGTAGAGCGCTTCCCGGGGGGCTTCTTGGCTCTGGTCACTCCCGGCATGTCGGTCCCCAAAGGGAGGAATCATGTACCGGACCATCTGCGTGCCCGTGGACAACTCGGCCCACTCGGACCGCGCCGCCGATCACGCGCTCCGCCTTGCGCGCGCCTTCGGCGCCCGGCTGGTGGGCTGCCACGTCTACGCGGCGAGGCTCCACGAGCTGCGCTTCAAGCAGATGGAGTACACCCTCCCCGAGGAGTATCGAGAAGAGCAGGAACTCGAGCGCCAGCGCGAGGTCCATGACTCGCTCATCACGCTCGGTCTCCGCCTCATCTCGGACTCCTACTTAGACGTCCTGGAGCGCCGCTGCGGGGAGGCGGGCGTCACCTTCGAGCGGAAGGTCTTTGAAGGCAAGCACCATAAGGTGCTCCTGAAGGACATCCGCGAGAGCCGCTACGACCTCGTGGTGATGGGCGCCCTCGGCATGGGGGCGGGCCGGGAGAGTCAGGTCGGCGGGGTGGCCGAGCGCGTCATCCGCAGGGCCCGGGCCGACTTCTGGTTAGTCCGGGGGCTGGAGGGAGAGGAGGACCGACGCCCTATAGCGGTGGGCCTCGACGGGAGTCCCCAGTCTTTCGCCGCCTTGCGACAAGCGCTCGCCCTGGGGCGGGCTTTCCGCCGGCCTGTGGAGGCGGTGGCCGTCTATGACCCCTACCTCCACTACGCGATCTTCACTAGCGTCGTCAGGGTGTTGAGCGAGAGAGCGGCCAAGGCGTTCCGCTTCAAGGAGCAGGAGCAGCTCCACGAGGAGCTCATCGACGCGGGCCTCGCCGGGATCTACCAGAGCCACCTCCAGGTGGCGAAGCGGCTGGCGGAGGAGGAGGGCATGGGGCTTCAGACCACCCTCCTGGACGGGAAGGCCTACGAGAAGATCCTCATTCACTGCCGCGAGGTCCGGCCTTGGCTCTTGTGCCTCGGCCGGGTGGGCGTGCACGCGGACGATGAGAGCGACCTCGGGAGCAACACCGAGAACCTGCTGCGGCTCGCCCCCTGCAACGTGCTGCTCACGGGCCGCACTTTCTACCCCCCCATGGACGTTCGCGCCGATGAGGCCATGGCCTGGACGGAGGAGGCCCGGCGCCGCATGGACCGGGTCCCCGCCCTGGTCCGCGGCATCGCGCGGACCGCCATCTTGCGGTATGCGATCGAGCGGGGCCATTCGGTCATCACGAGCAGGATCATCGATGGGGCGATGGCCGCCTTCATGCCGGCGGCCGCCCACCGGGCCATGGGCTCCTTGGCCAAGGAGGTGGCGGCGGAGCACGTCCGGCGCGAGCCCGCCATCCGCCACATCTGCTCCGCATGCGGCTACACCGCCGAGGCCGAAGACCCGGTGCGCTGCCCGGTTTGCGGGGCGGGGGCAGAGGCCTTTCAGAAGGTGGACCGGGAGGTGGTGGAGGGGGTGTTGCGCGCGCAGGGGGGCGTCATGGAGGAGGAGGCTTTTGACGGCCAGCGGCTCCAGTGGACCAAGGCGGCACGGCACTCCCTCCAGCAGGTGTCGGACGCCCACCAGCGCCGCCGGGCTAAAGCGCGCATCGAGAAGGCGGCCCGCCTCAAGAAGCTCTCCACCATAAGCCTCGAGTTTGCACGACCCCTGATTGAGGAGAGCGTGGACCCGGCCCACCTGCCGCAAGACGCGCGGCCGGCGGCCCCGCAGGCGAAGCAGGCCTCCCCCCCGCCCGCTGAGGCAGTTCCCCGGGAGGAGGGCAGCCCCCCCTTCTCTCCCCCCCTGGGGGGGGAGCTGGCGGGCGCAGAGGAGGAAGACTTACGCTGGACGGAGGAGGCCGAGGCCAGCCTAGGACGGGTGCCCGAGGGATTCCCCCGCGCGATGACCCGGAAGCGCGTCGAGGCCGAGGCCCGCGCCCAGGGCCGCCAGGTCATCACCCTGGCCCTCGCTGAGCGGGCGATCGCCAGGGTGCGGGAGGGGGTGAGAGCCTTCATCCCACACGGGGCTCTTCCGTCGGCGACCGAACCCGAGCCCGCCCCGTCTAAGCGCCCGCCCCAGGGGGAGCATCCTGCGTCCCGATATCCCCCTCCGGCTCGATGAGGTGACCGCGCGTCCAGTGCTGGAGGCGGGTGGGGGAGCCTGGCGGGCGAGGTTTCCGAGGGGCGCACTTTCGCCATGAGAGAGCCTCAGCTCGGCCGCTCATTCCGGACCCGCTACCGAGGTCCGCCGGGTGTGCTGTTTTTTTCTACCGAAGATCCCCTACTTCGCCAGGGGGATGGTGGTCAAGGCGGTTGAGGCCTTCGCGAGAGGGAGAGGTTCAAACAAGGTGACGCCTGAGCCCCCGCAGGAGATCGAAGAGCGGTGGGCGGGAGAGGGAAGATGTCCGTTCGCCGCCGGTTCGTGATGGCGACGATGGAGCGGAAGTTCCGCCAAGCGGCGATCGCGTATGTTGGGCTCGGCATCGTCGTCGTCCTCCTCACCCTGGGAGTGGGCGTCCCGGAGCGAAAAGCGGCGGAGGTCCGCTCATTGATCCCCGGTGTTGTGGCTGTCGTTTTTTTGGGCGCCATGATTTACTTCGCCTCGGCCATCGCGCGCCGATCTGGTGCATTGGGCAGGATCGTCGTCTTTCTGACCAAGGTCTTTGTTGTGACGAGCGGCTTGAGGTCGTTCAACTTCTTGATCAATTTCTTCGGCCTGCGGGTGGAGTCGCATTTCGGGCCTTTCGCGCTGCACTTCCACCCCAGCCAGTTCACGTTCCATCCGATCTTCTTAGTAAATGCCTTGCTGACAGCCCTCATCGCCTACATGCTGGCCAGGGCAGCGTGGGGTCTCTAAAGGGAGGATATACCCATATACAAGGCCCTCGGCCGCAACCTCTTGATCACCTGCGGCTTTTCTCGTGTTGACGCCCCTTCCGACCATCCCTCTTATGGGACTGCCGGTCATGAGGTCGCGGGTTCGAGTCCCGTCAGCTCCACCACTTGATTGAAATCCCGTGGCCGTTGGCGGCCCGGGCGCGCTCTTTTTTGTGGCGCGAGCCCCTCAGCTCACGGCGCGCCTCGTCCGGCCGGGCCTTATAGCCCCAGCAGCTCGGCGATGTTCCCGCCCAGGATGGCTGCAAGCTCTTCCGCGGGAAGGTGCAGGGCCCGCACGCCCTCAACGTGGGCCCGGATGTCGGCCCCGTTGTGCATCTCCTGGGGATAGTCGGTCCCCAGGCAGAGCCTTCGGGGGCTCACCGTGAGGAGGGCCGCCCGGGTGGCGGGCATCCATCCGGCGAAGCCCGCCGTATCGAAGTAGACCTTTCCAAAAAGCTCCTCGAAAGGGCCCTCCAGCCCCAGCGCCTCCCGCTCCAGGGGGGAGAGGGGAAGAAGCTTGATGTGCCCGGGGATCTCCACTCCCCCGGGCTTGTAGAACATCTGAATGCGGCCCTTGAGGAAGGGGACGGCGCCCCCGTGATGGGGCATGACGAAACGCAGGTCCGGGAACCGAGTGAGAACGGCGTACATCACCCGCACCGTCGCCCGGTTGATGTCCGCCGCCCGCTCCACGCTGGCGACGAGGTCGAAGTCCATCGCCGCTCCCGCCGGGCGCATGGCCGGGTGGACGAGCACCGGAAGGCCCAACTCGGCGATGCGGGCAAACAGGGGGCGGAGGGACTCGTCCCCCAGGTGAACGTCCCCCTCCGACGTCAGGAGGGCCACGGCCCGGAAACCCAGGTCGCCGGCCGCCCGGTTCAGCTCCGCGAGGGTCTCCGCGTCGCCCGAGAGGGGCAGGTGGGCGCAGGGGAAGAAACGGTCCGGATGGGCGCGGGCCAGGTCGGCGAAGCCGTCGTTCAGCTCTCGGCATACGGCGAGCCCTTTCTTGTTCCAATGGGCGAGGTGGACCACCGAGGCATCCACTCCCGCCTCCTCCATGGCCCGGAGGTGGGCGGCCGTGTCATGGAGAATGGGATTGAACGTGAAGTAGAAATCCTCCTCCACGATCCTCCCGCCGGGGGGGACGCGCCGATGGAAGAAGGCCTTGGGCATGTAGTGGTGGTGGACCGTGATGACGGGCGGGCGCGCCACCTAATTCTCCTTTGCGAACGATTGGAATTTCCCTTTTTGCCGGCCGGGCAAGCCCATTGTACCCGATATTTCCCATATGGCATCCATCGGATGCTGGGACGGTACCACGAATTGGCCCCCGCCGCTCTCGGGCCTCATATTCGCTTCCCCGGGTTTGCCCGGTTCCAGTCCGCCGCGAAGGCGGTCAAGGCGTCCTCGATGGCGTGGCGAATCCCGGCCTTGGCGTCCACGGGCGGCCCACCCAGGAAGGCCAATTGTTGCCACGACACCTTAGGCTTGGCCACACTCTCGGAGCTGAACCCGAACAGCCCAACCGACACCACATAGGCCCTCCCATCCTTGGGGACCTGCGCCCAAAGTAACGCTAAATCGGGATCGGGGGGCTTGGAGGATGCGCGCTCCCCTTCTGAGGGTAATGGACGAGCAAAGAGGGGAACTTCCTGGCCAATCCGGCTGGCTGCATCTCCGTCCGGCGGGCTGGCTAGCTCGCCGCGCTCTCCATCCGGGGCACGGGGTGCGCGTCCGCCTCGCCGGTTACGTCCACCTCGAACCCGAGGTCCCGGATCATGCGGTGCGCCTCTGCGGGCGCCTGTCCCGGGGTGGTGAGGTAGCCGGCCACGAAGATGGAGTTCGCCGGATAGAGGGCCAGGGGCTGAAGCTCCCGCAGCTGCACCTCGCGCCCCCCGGCCGCCCGGACCTCCGAGCGCGGGTTGAAGAATCGCACGAGCGAGAGGATCCGCAGGCAGAGGGCGGGCCCAAGGGGAGGGACATCCTGCAAGGGGGTCCCCGGGATGGCGTGCAGAAAATTCACCGGGATCGACTCCGGCCCTATCTCCCGCAGCGCCTCGCAGACATCGACGATGTCCTCTCGACTCTCCCCCTGGCCGAAGATGGCCCCCGAACACAGCTCGAGCCCCGCCCGCCGCGCCGCGCGCAGCGTGGCAATGCGGTCGCCGTAGGTGTGCGTCGAGCAGATCCTCGGGCAGAAGCGCTCGCTGGTGTTGAGGTTGTGGTTCAGCCGATCTACCCCGGCCTCGCGCAGGCGCCGCGCCTTCTCCCCGTCGAGCAGCCCCAGGGAGCAACAGATGGCCATGCTGTGGGCCGACTTGATCCGCGAGACCGCAGCCCCGATGCGGTCCACCTCGCGGTCGGTGGGCCCCCTTCCGCTGATGGCGATGCAGTAGCGGCGCGAGCCCGCCGCCGCGGCCCCCTCTGCCCCTTGGAGGAGCCGCCCTTCGTCCACCAGGCCGTAGCGGTCGATGGCAGCGGAGGAGACCGACGACTGGGAGCAGTAGGCGCAATCCTCCGGGCAGAGGCCGCTCTTCGCGTTGATCAGGAAATGGATCTGCACCGTCCTGCCGAAGTAGTGGCGTCGCACACGAAACGCCGCCTCGAGGAGGGGAAGCAGGTCGTCCCCGGGGGCGTCGAGGATGGCGGCGGCCTCCTCGCGGGTGGGCTTCCCGCCCGCGAGGACGCGGCTCGCCAGTTCCCGATAGTCCATCTTGCCTCTCCTCCATCGAGCCCCCCAGAGGGGGGGTCGAGACATCGCCCTTTGGAAAAGCGCTCAGACGCACCATCCCGGGCGGAGCGCGCAGATGCAAACTGGACTGCAACTTAGGATCCGAGGCGCAATTCTGCAACGGCCTCGGGAAAAGAAACCCGCCCCCGGCCCCGACTGCTGCCCGGTGAGGGTCCGCTTCGGGGAGGGGGTCTGCGCTCGGGTGGGGGAGGAGGTCAAGGCGCTCGGCGCCCGGGGCCTAGCCCCCCATGTAAGCCCCGAGGAGGAGGATGTGGTCTCCGGGCTCGACCTCGCTGTCGAGGTTGTGGCGGACGCCCAGCACCGCGTCGTTGACCGCCACCTCGAGGTGCTCGCCGAGGCCTCCGCTCCGGGGATCCCAAAGCGCCTGATCGAGCTGGGGGAAGCGGGCGCTCAGGCGCTTGAGGATGCTGCGGACGGTGTCGCCGGGCTGAGCCACCTCGTCGAAGGCCACCCGGCCCGAGCCGTCCCCCCCCACGAGGCGGGTGACCCAGGCGACGGCCTCTACCCGGACGCGGAAGCCCTCGCCGGACGGCGCCGGTTTCTCTCGCGGCTCAACGGACACCGCCCGTCGCCTCCGCGCCCCAGAGGGCGGGGATGAGCTCCTCGAGACTCAGCTGCCGGAGAGTCTCCGGGAGGGGTCGGCCGCTCTTCCGGTCGTAGCCCACCGTGGCGTACCACACATCCAGCATGTGGTCCCAGTGCTCCTGCGAGGCCATCCCCTTGGCAGGGCCGTCGGCGGGGACGGAGCCATACCGAGAGGAGGGCTTCTCCAGCTCGGGTCCGATGCCGCAGCGCAGGTTGAAAGCCCGCATGAGGGCCGCCGTCCGCCGGCCGAAGCGCATGGCCTCCCCTTTGTCGTAGTTCCAGCCCGTGGCCGCCGAGAGGGTGCGGCAGAGGAGCTCGAGCGTCGTGCGCGTGGTGAAGACGCAGGCGCCCAGCGAGTCCTCAAACTGGCGCCGCCCCAGGAAGCCGCCCACCTGCTTCGCCACCTGGTCCGGGTCGAAGGGGTTGATGCGGGCGGGCAGCCCCAGCTCGGCCGGCCTGACCGGCGGCCCGTTGTCTATGGTGCCACTGCTCGCGGTGCAGGTGTCGAGCATCTCGTCCCAGCGCGCCCGGTGGTCGTGGCCGCGGGGGGTGGCCCCCTTGAGGGTGTAGATGGCGCACTCGGCCGCCCGTCCTCCCACCTTCTCGGAGGCCCGCTTCACGCCCTCGGCCAGGAGGTCGCCGAAGCCCCGCCGGTGGACGATCAGCTGGAGGAGTTCGTTGGCCGCCTCCGCGTCCCCCCAGCGGAGCCTCGATCCCACCTCCTCCGGGGTGAGGTAGCCCTTCTCCTGGCACTCCATCACCCAGCCGCACAGCCAGGCGAATTCGTTCACGTCCACGCAGGCCCGGTCTATCTGGGTGTTGAGCCAGGATACGGCCTCCCGGTCGGTGCAGCCGACGGCCCAGCCGGCGCCGGACCAGCCCTCGTACTCCGGCTCGTCCACGATCAGCCCCTTGTGGCGGCCCGCCCGGATCACCTGCATGTGGCAGTGGTGCATCCCGCAGGCGTTGCACTGGTGCCCCCGGTGGTCGAATCCCTCGCGCAGGCTCGGCGCCTCCCACAATTTCAAGTCCGTCCCCTCGGGCGGCACGCTGGTGGTGTAGTTCTTGATGGGGAGCGCCCCCAGCCGCATCAGGTTCATCACGCCGGGTAGGGTGCCGTATTCGTAAAGGGAGCGGGTGGAGGGGTCGGTCCTGAGGTCGTGGACGATCTCCTCCGCCGCGAGGTAGAGCCCCCGGGGGTCGGCGGCACGGAGGGCCTTCGTCCCCCGCACGATGGCCACCGCCTTGAGCTGTTTCTTCCCCATGACCGCCCCGCAGCCGTTCTTGCTCGCCACGTGGCCGTAATCCCCCTCGATGGCCGCGAAGCGCACCAGGTTCTCCCCGGCGGGGCCGATGCTGTAGACGCTCATCCGGTGGCCGCTCAGGCCGTGCTCGGC
>JBHIBR010000022.1:0-11778 GCA_046759145.1 Nitrospinota bacterium
TGGGGGGCCGGGAGGCGCTCCTCTCCCGCGCCCTCAATGCGTTCCGGGCCTTCCAGCTGCTCCTGCGCCTCCTCCCGCCCGAGGAGAGGAGGCGCCTGCCCGTCCGGGCGGAGTTCGACATGTCGCCCGTGAGCGGCCTCATCGTCGAGGGAAACGCCGACCCCGTGCGGGGGCATACGGTGAACTGCCGGTGGGAGCGGTTTGTCGAGAACGCGAGCGCCTGGCTCGACGACGCACTCGCTTACCACGCCTGGAGGAAGCCCTCGGCCTGAGGTATGATGGGGGCGAGTCGCGCGCCCGAGAATGCAGTCGCCCGATGACCCGGCGGGACGATGAGTCGGTCCCACCCGTCATTCCTCGGCCAGGATCGGGGGTGGACCCGAAAGTCACGGCGACGAGAGTGGCCCGCGGCGGGAAGAAAACCCGGTAAGACCCGGACACGCCCCTAGCGGGGGGTTGCGCCCTGCCCGCGCACTTCGGCGGGGCTTTAAGCCCAAAGCCGCATGGCTCGATTTCTAGGCAACCTCTTCAACGTCCGCAGGGAGGAATGGGAACGCCTCGGCCTTCACTTCTCCCTCTACTTCCTCCTGGGCGTCCAATTCGTCCTGGGCCTGAGCACCTCCGAATCCCTGTTCCTGGCCGAGGTGGGGCCGCGGTTCCTCCCCTATATGTACATCCTGAACGCCTTCCTGGTGATCGCCGTCAGCTCGGTCTACGTCATGTTCGCCGACAAGGTGGAAAACGGCCCCCTCTTCGTCGGCGTCCTGGCTTGCTTCCTCCTGGCCCTCCTGGGGGTGCGGCTGCTCATTGCGCTGGGCATCGCTGCGTACGGCATCCCGCTCGCCTACCCCCTGCTCTATTCCCTCTACGTGGCCTTCACCGCCATTGTGGTCACTCACTTTGGCGCTTTCCTTTCGGACTACTACGACACCCTGGAGTCGAAGCGGCTTTTCCCCCTCATCTATTCGGGCGCCCGCTTCGGGGGCATCCTGGGGGGGCTCAGCCTCCCGGTGGCGCTGCGCCTGGTGGGAGGGGCGGATAACCTCCTCCTCCTCTGGATGGGCTTCCTCCTGGCCGCCATGGGAGTCGTGGTGGTCGCGGAGCGCCGCTCCGCAGGCCGGAAGCTCACCCAGCGGCCCAAGGGCAAGAAGGTGAAAGGGGGCAAGCTGGACAACATCGCTGAGGGTTTCCGCTTCCTCTCCACCTCCCCCTACCTGCGGGTGTTTGCCCTCTTCACCTTCCTCCTCGTGCTGATGCGCTACCTCCTGGACTACCAGTACAGTGTCATCTTCCGACAGACCTTCCCCGCCAAGGACGAGCTCGCCGCCTTCTACGGGCTGTTCGGCGGCGTGGGAAGCGCCCTCGCCATGGTCATCCAGATCTTCTTCACCCCCCGGCTGATCCAGCGCTTTGGCGTGGGGACGGCGAACCTCGTCTACCCCTTCACCACCGCCCTGAGCTTCCTGGCCCTCACGGCCCACTTCGGCTTCTATTCGGCCATCCTCGGCCGCTTCAACAAGACCTCCTTGCAGGAATCGATCCGGAACCCACTGAACACCCTGATGTACAACGCCATCCCCGCCAACATCCGCGGACGCACTCGGGCCTTCACGGCGGGCTTCGTGGTGCCGGCCGCCAGCGTGCTGGCGGGGCTGACGCTCCTGCCGTTCCGCTCGCCGGGGGCCTTCTTCGAGCCGCGCTACCTCGCCCCCATCGGCGTCTCCCTCGCCCTCCTCTACATCCTCTGCGCATTCCGCCAGAAGCGGGAGTACGCCCGGGCGCTGCTGCGGATGCTCGAGGAGCGGAACTTCGGCCTGTTCCGCTTCGCCTCGGCGGGCTTCGGCGACATCGACCAGGCCACCTTCGACCGTCTGGTCAAGAACGTCCGGGAAGGTGACGACGAGTCCTGCGCCCTTGCGGCCAACATCCTCGCGGAGACGGCGGGGCCGCGGGCCATCCCCCCGCTGCTGGAGGCTGTACGCCTGCGCACCGGGCCCACCGGCCGGGAGCTCATCCGCCTCCTGGGCCAGGTGGGCCGGGACGATGAACGGGTGCGAGAGCTCTGCGAGGAGTGCCTCGATTCCCCCGACCCCCACATTCGGGCCGCGGCCATCGAGGCGGTGGGGGAGAGCGGGAATTACTCCACCTTCATCGACCGCATCCACGAGCGGGCCTTCGACTCCAGCCCCGAGGTGTGCGCCAGTGCCATCGCGCTGATGGTGGCCGACGGGGACCTCTTCTGCGCCGCCGTGGCCCTCCAGCGCATCCACGCCATGCTGGGAGACGAGGACCCCGCCTCGCGGATGTGGGCGCTGCGCGCCATCAGTCGCCTGAAGACCAAGCGGTTCATCAAAACCGTCCTCCCCTTCCTACAGGACGAAGACCCGGCGGTGCGGCAGGCGGCTGCAGCCACCGTCGAGGCGCTCGAGGACGGAGTGCCCCCCCTGGAACCCGCCCTCCTGCCGGCCCTCCGGGGCTGCCTCGCGGACCCTTCGGAAGAAGTGCGGGGGAGCACCATCCGCACGCTGGGGCGGCTGGGCACGGAGGAGGCGGTGGCGCTTCTGATCGCCGCCCTCTCCGACCGCACCTACCGCGTCCGTGAGGAGGCCGTGCGGGCGCTCGAGATGGCGGGGATGGCAGCGGTGGCCGGGCTGGAGGAGAACCTCGACCACCCCTGGATAGAGGTCCGCAGGCAGAGCTCGCTGGTGCTGGGGAAGGTGGGCGGGGCGGAGCTGCGAAGACGCCTGCATGAGTTCTCCCTCCGGGAGCTCCGGCAAGCCTACCTCCACGTAGGGGCGCTGGTGGGTCTGCGGGAGGGCGGGCTGGAGACCCCCTGGCAAATGCTGGCCAAGAGCCTCAGGGATTACAACCACGAGGTGCAGGTGACCGTCCTCAAGCTCTTGGGCGTGATGGGGGATGAACGGGCGGTCGAGGTGATCTCCAAGAGCCTCTCCTTCGAGGACGCGAGCCTCCGGGCCAATGCCATCGAGACCCTCGAGAACGTCACCTCGCCAGACGCCCGGCGGGTGGTGCTGCTCCTGGAGCCGCTTTTGAGCAACCTCGCCGACGAGGACCGGCTGGAGGTGGGCCGAAAGCAGCTCGAGGTGCCCCGCCTGGGGGCTGAGGAGGCGCTCCTCCTCTGCGCCCGGAGCCGGGACAAGTGGATTCGGGCCACGGCCCTCCACGCGGCGGGAGCGATGAGTCAGGCAGGCCGGTTCCCCCAGCCGCCCGCCCAGTTCCTCTCCCCCCTCCGGGAGGGGCTCGCGGACGAGGACCCCTACGTGCGGGAGGCGGCGGCAGAGGCGCTGGTCAAGCTGCCCGGGGGGGATGGCGACCGGAGGGAGCGACTGCTGCGCGCCTCAGAAGACCCCGACGCCCGGGTGGCCCGCCAGGCCCAACGGGCCCTCCGCAAGCTGGGCGACGGGGGGCCCCAGCGGCCCTCCACGCGAGAGGATTCCGATATGCTCTCCACCATCGAGAAGGTCCTTTTCCTGAAGCAGGTGAGCCTCTTTGCGTCCATGCGCAGTGAGCAGCTCAAGATCATCGGCAACATCTGCCGGGACGTCCAGTTCCCCAAGGGGAAGGTCATCTTCGAAGAAGGCGACGCCTGCGACTACGTCTACATCATCGTCGAGGGGAAGGTGGACATCATCATATCCATGGGCAAGCGCGGCGAGTCCCTCCTGGCCACCCTGGGCCCGGGGCGCGCCTTCGGCGAGATGGCCGTCTTCGGGGACGAGCCCCGCTCGGCGTCGGCCGTGGTGCGGGAGGACTCCACCCTCCTCACTATCGAGAAGGACCACCTCCTGGAGCTCATCCAGCACTACCCCGACCTCTCCGTGGAGATCATCAAGGTCCTCTGCGACATCATCCGGGCGCAGGACCGCCGCCAGAGCGAGGAGCAGGCAGCCCGTCAGGTCGGCCAGGGGCCCGGGGCCGCTCCTTGACAGGGGTGGGGGGGACCCTATAATTTCCCCCCGCTGAATCGGTCTTCGAGGGGGCGCGCCCGGGCGGAGAGGCCCTGCGCGCTCTTGAACTTCCACCGCCAGGAGAGGCCCCGGCCATGGCCGCGCGGGAGTTCAGGCCGCCCGAGGAGAGGACAACCCCCCTCGTCTTCTTCCTCCTGGGCGCCCTCACTGTGGGTGTGACCTTCTGGGCCATATGGGACGAGACCTACACCCGTCGTCCCTGGAAGGACCGCCAGCGGGAGTTCAACCAACTGGAATACCAGATGGTGGCCAAGGAGCGAGAGGCCCTAGCGGCCCGGCTCGCCAAGCGCATGGCCGAGCTCGACGCCAAGGTCGCCGCCGCCGAGAAGGCACTGGAGGAGGATGCGGAGTACGAGGAGCTTCAGTCGAAGCTGTCGGCGGCCAAGGTGAAGAGGTTTGAGCTAGAACAGGAGGTCAACTTCGCCAAGAGCGAGCTGGACGAGGCCTACTACGAATACAAGGAATCCGTCCGCAGGGGGAAGGCCGAGCCCGCCCTCAAGGAGCGGGTGGACGCATTGGAGAAGAGGCTATCCCGCCTGCAGCCCCTCTTCGCCCGGGCGGAGAAGGAGGTGGCGGCGGTCCAGGGGGCCATCAGGGCCAAGGAGAAACCGCGGAAAGACCTCCTTGACGAGCGGCGCCGGGCCAGGGCCGAGCTGGACGCCCTCGACCGGAGGCTCTCGGCCATCCGGGGGCGGATGTACGAGATCGAGCAGATCGTCATCAAGGAGTTCGCCCGCAACAGCTTCGGCGACCCCATCAGCCAGGTGGACCGCTGCGAGACCTGCCACCTGGGGGTCCGAAGGGGAGGCTTCGAGAAGTTTCCCCAACCGTACCGCACGCACCCCGACCGGGATTTCTACCTCGTCAAGCACAACGTGAACCAGATCGGCTGCTCGAGTTGCCACGGCGGCCAGGGGAGGGCCCTGGCCTCCAAGGAGAAGGCCCACGGGTGGGTGGAGTTCTGGGACGCGCCCATGCTCCGCGGCGCCGAGATACAGGCGAACTGCCTCGGCTGCCACGAGAACAACCTGCACCTGGAGCGGGCGCCCGTCCTGGCCCGGGGCAAGGCCCTCGAGCGCGAGCTCGGCTGCTTCGGTTGCCACGATATCCGGGGAACCGAGGGGCTGAGGAAGGTGGGACCGAGCCTGGTCCGCCTGGAGGAGAAGGTGAACCCCGCCTGGCTGGTCCGGTGGGTGAAGCGGCCGAGGGATTACTCCCCGCACACGAAGATGCCTTTCTTCGGCTTCACCGAACGGGAGGCGGCCGACATCGCCGCCTTCCTCCTGAAGGCGGGGCCGCGGCAGGTACCTCCCCGGCGCCCTCCCCGCCTGGACGACCCGGCCCCCATCGCGAAAGGGAGGGCCCTCTTCGAAGCCGTGGGCTGCCGGGGCTGCCACTCCCTGGGCAAGAAAGCCCCCCTCGCCCCGCCTCCCCCGACCAAGGGGCGGCCCATTGTGTTGCGCAACCGCATGTTCGCCCCGGACCTGACCCGCATCGGGGAGAAGGTGAAGGCGGACTGGCTCTACCGCTGGCTCAAGAACCCCAAGGCCTACTGGCCGGAGACCGTGATGCCGAGCTTGCGGTTGAGCGACGAGGAGGCTCTCGCCCTCACCGCCTTCCTGATGAGCACGGCCCGCCCCCGGGAGGAGCCCAAGACGCTCGCCCTCCTGCGGGACCCCGGGGCGATCGCGCGGGGAGAGGAGCTCGCGGGCCGGTTCGGCTGCTTCGGCTGCCACGACATCCGGGGGATGGAGGGAAGGGGCAAGATCGGCGCGGAGCTCAACAACTTCGGGCGCAAGCGGGTGCTCGAGCTCGACTTCGGCGACGTGGTCCACATCCCCGAGACGTGGGACGCCTGGACCTTCGGGAAGCTCAAAAACCCCCGCATGTATGCCACCGACCGCATCGAGCTCCGGATGCCCAACTTCTACCTCTCCGACCAAGAGGCCATCGCCATCCGGACTTTCCTGAAGGGGTTGCGGAGGGAGGGCCCTCCCGAGTGGGCGCACCAGAGCTTCGACGAGCGACGCCGCCGGGTCGAGGAGGGGCGGCTGCGCATCGAGAAGTACAACTGCACGGGGTGCCACATCGTGGAAGACTGGGGGGGCGGCATCCTCCGCTTCTACCGCGACCGGGCGGAAGGTCCGCCCACTCTCGTAGGGGAGGGAGCAAAGGTCCAGCCCGAGTGGTTCTTCGGCTTCCTCCAGCGGCCCGTCCCGCTGCGGCCCTGGCTCAAGGTCCGCATGCCGAGCTTCCAGATGCCCGAGTCGGACGCCGCGGCCCTGGTGAACTATTTTGCAGCACTCGACAACCGCCTCCGCCCCTACGTCCACTTCGACACGGCGTCGGTGCCGCCCGAGAACCTCCCGGCGGGCCAGGTCCTCTTCAAGCAGCTCGAGTGCATGAAATGCCACGGGGGGGCTCCGGCCGGGGCGAAACAGGAGGCGGCCGCCCTGGCCCCTGACCTGAACCTCGCCAAATGGCGCCTGCGCCCCGACTGGATCGTCGAGTGGCTCAAGGACCCCCAGAAGATCCAAGAAGGCACCCGGATGCCCACCTTCTTCCTCGAGGTGGGCACCCGGGTGGAGGTGACCGCCGGCAAGCGGGAAGAAAAGAAGGAGGATGGGCGCTTCGTTTACGCCTTCACTGCCCGGCGGGAGGCGGAGCTCGTCGAGGAAGCTCCGGTGGATGTGATCATAGGGAAGCGGAAGTGGACGGGGCGGCTGCTAGAGATCGACGAGAAGACCTTCCGGGTCGCCCTCGCCCAGGACCTGGGCCCGCAGGTGGGACACGCCACCCTGGTGAGCCACGGGGACACGCCGATGGCCGATCTGTTGGGGGGAAGCTCCCTGCGGCAGATTGAGGCGCTCCGCGACTACATCATGTCCACAGACCTGGGCAAACCCCCCGCTCCCCCCGCCGTGAGCCGGAGCCCTTCGCCTTCCCTGGCAAAGCCGTCCTCGCCCTCGGGCTAGGGCGGCCCCTACGGCCCGCAAACCCCGGACGCCCTGCGGATCTCGTTCGTCCTCCGGTGTGCAAGGCGCAGGGGCTCGGGCAGCCGGTAGCGGGGGCTTGCGGCGAGGGCCAGGGTGATGGCGGTCGAGAGGTCCATCCGATGGCCGGGCGAAACATAGAGAGGCTTCACGCCCGCTCGCGTGCGGAGCGCCGCGCCGATGACCTCTCCCCCCCCGCCCCAGATGGGAGACCAAGAGCCCCGCTCCGGCCCCGGTTCGCCCGCCTTACCATAGAGCAGGCTCTTGGCGCAGCCCACAGCGGGCAGACCGAGGTAAAGGCCGAGGTGGGCGGCCAGGCCCAGCCCCCGGGGGTGGGCGATCCCCTGCCCGTCGAAGAGGACGACGTCGGGGCGGTGGCGCAGCCGAGCGAAGGCCTCGGCGAGGATGGGGCCCTCCCGGAAGGTGAGGTAGCCGGGCACGTAGGGAAAGTGCATCTCCCCCTCGAAGAACTGCTCCTCCACCGGCTCGAACTCCGGAAGGCACACCACCACCACTCCCCCCACCGCCCGGCGCCCAAAACGTGGATAGGAGATGTCCGCCCCCGCCACGAGCCGGAAGGAACTGCCGGGAGGGCGAAGAGAGAGGGCGCGCCTGAGCTCCTCCTGGATGGCGCGCGCTTCCTCCATCGTGTGCGGCCAGGGGTGAAGCTTGCGGAAACGCACCGGGTCCTCCCACGCGCCGGGCTAGGGACTATCCCCCCGCTCGGATCCCCTCAGGCCCCAGCCGTAGGCGAGCCAATAGTACAGAAGCTTCTCGTACTCTCGCACCACCCACATCAGGTCGTCCTCTCTCCGCCACCAGCCCCCGGGGTTGAAGCGCCCCCCGCGGGCGGCCACGAACTGAAGCTCCACTCCCTCCCCGGCGAACACGTGGTGGAAGGTCCACCGGACGCGCCGCATGTGGTAAGGACTGCTGAGCACAAGGAGGTTCTTGAGGCCTTCCCTGCGGGCCAGGGCGCGGACCATCTGCGCCTCTTCATAGGTGCCGGTGGCGCCCGGCAGGAGACGGACGGCGCCGCGGGGCACCCCCTCCGCGGCCACATGGCGGCGGATGAGCTCCGCCACGTCGAGGTGGCCGAGGGAAGGGAGACGGACTCGGCCGCCCGTGGCGATGATGAGAGGGGCGACCCCCTGGCGGTAGAGGGCGGCTGCCGTCCCCGCCCGTTCCCCTTCCCCCCCGCCGAGGACCACGACGGCGTCGGCGGGGCGCGGCGGCTCATCCACGACCAGGAAGTGGCCCGCCCGTGTGCCGGCCCAGAGAAAGAGGGCGAAGCCCGCGGCGAGGGCGAGTGCAACCCAGGGCCAGCGGCGCGCCCGGGCGCGGGGAGCCTGGCTCTCCCTCATGCGGTGTGCGGCCCCCGCGATTGCCCCGGCACTTCGGCTGTGGTAGAAGGGTTAGTTTGCAAAGGGCCTGGCACCGGCCTGAGGGATGGCCCCTGCGGGCGCAATGGAGGACTCATCGTGGGCAAAAGATGCGCCATCTGCGGGAAGGGCCCGGTGACAGGCAATCGAATCAGCCACGCCCACAATGTGACCAGGCGGCGCTGGATCCCCAACCTTCAGAAGGTTCGACTGCTGGTCCGGGGCCGCCCCCAACGCCTGATGGTGTGTTCGCGCTGCATCCGCACGGGGAAATTCGAGAAGGTCATCTGAGCTCCGGACCGTCGGCGCGACGCGAGCCTTCCCCCGCGCGCACCCGCTCTGCCCGGTAGACCCCCTTGATGGAGCGGAGGGCCCTCAGGATCTGCTCCAGGTGGGGCAGGTTGCGGATCTCCAGGCCGATGTGGATTTGCGCCCGCCCGTCTCCGGTCTGGGCCTCCACCTTGCTGATGTTCGCCTCGCAGCTGGCGATGGCGGCGCTCACGCTCGCCAGCATCCCCGGCCGGTTCGCCGTCTCCAGCACCAGGTAGACGGGGTGGGTGACCTCGTGGTCCACCTCCCACTCCACCTCGATGCGGCGCTCGGCATCCTCCCCAAGGGCCTGCACGCTGGGGCAGTCCTCCGTGTGGATGCTCAGGCCGCGCCCCCGGGTGATGAACCCCACGATGGAGTCGCCGGGGACCGGACTGCAGCAGCGGGCGAAGTGCACCAGGATGTCCCCGTGCCCGCGCACCTTCACCCCCCCCTCGCGGGGATGTCGCCCGATGCGGCGGATGAGGCGCCGGAGGGGGGAGGCCTCCTTGCGCCGCTGGGCCTCCACCACCTCCCGGGGGAGGAGGCGGTGCGCCACCTGGATGGGGGAGAGCTTGCCGAAGCCCACCGAGGCCAATAGTTCCCTGGCCTCCTGGAAGCCCAGGGATGCCGCCGCCGCCTCCAGCCTCTCCCCCTTCAGCCACTCGGAAGGATCCCCTCCGTAGCGGCCCACCTCGCGCTCGACGATCTCCCGGCCCAGGACGGCGGCCCGCTCCTTCTGCTCGCTCCGCACCCAGGCGCGGATGCGGGCCCGCGCCTTGGAGGTGACGACGAAGTGGAGCCAGTCCCGGCTCGGGGTGCGGTTGGGCGAGGCGATGATCTCCACGATGTCCCCGTTCCTAAGCTTGTACTTGAGGGGGACGATCCGCCCGTTCACCTTCGCGCCCACGCAGTGGTCGCCGATGTCGGTGTGGATGCCGTAGGCGAAGTCCACGGGCGTGGACCCCCGGGGGAAGGCCCTCACCTCGCCCTTGGGGGTGAAGACGTAGACCTCGTCCTGGAACAGGTCGAGCTTCACCGTGCTGAGGAACTCCCGCGGGTCCTGGACCTCCTTCTGGAGTTCCATGAGCTGGCGCAGCCAGGTGAACTGCTCCTCCGCCCGGTCCCCCAGTTCGCCCTTCTCCTTGTAGCGCCAGTGGGCGGCGATGCCGTGTTCGGCGGTGCGGTGCATCTCGTCGGTGCGGATCTGGAATTCCACCCGCTGCCCGTCCGGACCCATGATGGTCGTGTGAAGCGAGCGGTACATGTTCCGCCTGGGGAGGGCGATGTAGTCCTTGAACCGGCCGGGGATGGGTTTCCAGTGGGCGTGGATGTGGCCCAGGATGGCGTAGCAGTCGGGGAGGGTGCGGCAGATGATGCGCAAGGCCATCACGTCGTAGACCTGGTGGAAGTCGATGTTCTGCGTCTGCATCTTCCGGTAGATGCTGGAGATCCGCTTGGACCGCCCCTTCACCTCGGCCTCCAGACCCGCCTCCCGGAGCAGGGCTTCCACCTCCCCCTTGATCCGCTCGATGTAGACCTGCCGGTCGGCGTAGCCCGCCGCCAGGTTCTCCTCCAACTCCCGGCAGGCGTCGGGGTTCAGGTAGCGGAACGCCTCGTCCTCCAGCTGGCCCTTGAGCCAGCCGATGCCGAGCCGGTTGGCCAGGGGGGCGTAGACCTGCGCCGTCTCCAGGGCCACCTGGATGCGCTTCTTGGGCGACAGATAGGCCAGGGTGAGCATATTGTGGAGGCGGTCGGCCAACTTGATCAGGAGCACCCGGATGTCCTTGACCATGGCCAGGATCATCTTGCGGTAGTTCTCCGCCTGGGTCTCCTGGGGGCCGGCGAACTCCAGGCGGCTGATCTTCGTCACCCCATCGACCAGGTCCGCGATGTGAGGGCCGAAGAGATCCCTCACCTCATCCAGGGTGGCGCGCGTGTCCTCCACGGTGTCGTGGAGGAGCCCCGCCGCGACGGTCTCGGCGTCCACCCGGAGGTCGGTGAGGACGCGGGCCACCTCCAGGGGGTGGGTGAGGTAGGGCTCGCCCGAGCGGCGCGTCTGCCCCCGGTGGACCTTGGCGCAGAACACATAGGCCCGCATGATGCAGGTCTCGTCCGCGCCCTGGTCGTAGCTGGCCACCCGGTCGATGATGTCCTCGATGCGGATGGGCGCGGGCGCCCGGACGGCCGCTTCCATAGGTCCTGGCTGCTAGCTCCGGCGATCCGGGGAGGAGTCCTCCGGGGGGGGCGTCACGTCGATGGCGTCAGATGCGCGCATGGTGCGACGGAAGAGCCGGATCCCCTCTCCCAGTCCCCGGCCCAGTTCGGGGAGCCGGCTCGCACCGAAGAGGACGAGGACGATGGCGAGGATGAGAAGGAGCTCGAGGACGCCGAACCCCCCGATCACTGTCTTGCCCTCCCCGGCTCCCTGGCTAAAAGCCCTCTCATTTCAATCATTAATTCCCGCTATCCAACATAGGTAGCGTGCCGCCCAAAGTCAAGGGGATTGTCGGATGGGGGGAAGGGCTGCCCTCACCCCGGGGCCGGAGGGGACGGCTCCCCCGCGCGCGGAAGCCGGAGGGCGCCTCCAACCGGTTCATTCGCAATAGTCTCCGGGCCCCAGGGGCCCGGGCTAGAGAGCCCTGGCAATTGACCGGTTGCGCCCGCGCAGCTAGACTTGTGGTTTGAGGACGAACCGCCGTGTGTCTTCGAGGGAAGGCGCTTTTTTCGCAGGGCCTGGAGATAAGGGTTTGCCATGGCCGTCAAGACAAAGGCCGTCGGTCGCGACAGATACATGCAGATCGAAGGGACCAAAATGTGGAAGAAGGTCTACGGACCGAACGAGCAAAAGCCCTTCGAGGAAGCGCTGAAGGAGTGGCACACGAGCTACTTCGGCGAGTGGCTGCCCGACTCCTCCAGCAAGACCGAGAAGAAGAAAAAACCCCGCCTCATCGCCTTCGTGAACGACAAATGCACCGGGTGCCTGGACTGCGTCGAGTTCTGCCCGGTGGACTGCATCGACATCTCCCCCCGATCGCTTTATGACGATGACTACTCGCCCACCAAGACCATCATGATCCGCTATGACGAATGCATCGGATGCGA